>CAZLLX010000056.1:0-3317 GCA_964560805.1 uncultured Candidatus Saccharibacteria bacterium
ATTCTAGCTTATTTTGGTGAAAAAATAAAGTGTGTTAAAATGAAACCTAATCTAACTTAAATAATACAAATGACCAGTCAATTTTTCAGCGATTCAATTTTTTGGGTGGAAATTGAAAAAGTTCAACCCAATCCATTTCAACCAAGGCGAGAATTCGAGCAGGATAAGCTCCGCGATTTGGCTGATTCTATTCGTCAGTATGGAATTTTACAACCATTGGTGGTTACCAGAAAAGAAATTCAAAAGCCAGATGGGGGAATTGCGACCGAATATGAACTGATCTCGGGTGAACGTCGCTTACGCGCTTCTAAATTGGCTGGTTTGTCACAGGTGCCAGTGTTAATTCGCAGTAGCCAGGAAACCGATCAATTAAAATTGGAATTGGCCATTATTGAAAACCTTCAACGCGAAGATTTGAACGTGGTGGACCGCGCCAAAGCTTTCCAACGTTTGGCCGAAGAATTTCATTTTAAACATATTGATATTGCGAAAAAGGTTGGTAAAAGCCGAGAATATGTTTCCAACACTTTACGTATTTTGATTTTGCCCGAGGAAATTTTGAATGCTTTGGTGGAAGGTAAAATCTCTGAGGGTCATTCACGACCATTATTAATGCTCGCTGATCGAAAAGAAGAACAAATGGTTTTGTTCAAAGAAATGCTCTTGCGAAAGATGACGGTGCGAGAAGCTGAATTATCCGCCCGCCGAATTGCGGTAGAGCGAGTACGCAAAGCCGAGCGATTACCCGATCCGGAATTAACCGAAATGGAAGCAAAGCTGGCCAATACTTTGGGCACCCGTGTTCATATTGAACCAAAAGAAAAGGGTGGAAAAATTGTGATCGATTTCTTTTCCAATGAAGATTTACGGGCCATTTTAGATATGGTGAATAAACAAAAAACTCCTTCGGTTGTAGCCGAAAATACTACTGAAAATACCTTGGTTGATGATCGTTCACCAGAAGAAATCAAAAAAGAAGAAAACGAAGACGATTTGTATTCAATAAACAATTTTGTTGTTTAGGCTTTTTTCTCTAATTTGTGAGGATTATGATTCGGACAGGTTTTAACTGAACAACGTTCGGGAATAGTTTTAGTACCCGCCATCATTAAGGCACCACAAAGTTCACATAATTTTCCTGTTGGTTTGGCCTTGATCGCGTTCTTACATTTTGGATAATTTGAACAACTATAGAAAATTCCAAAGCGACCACGACGTTCTACCATATAACCTTCTTTACAGGTTGGGCAGGACACGCCAGTACTGTTTTGTTTTTCTAATTCTGCGTCTTTTTTAATATGCTTACACTTTGGATAATTGGAACAAGAAATAAATCGGCCAAATTTTCCATCACGTTCTACCAGTTTTCCATCTTTACAATCGGGGCATTTCTCACCAGTTTCTTTTGGTCCAGCCAGTTCAGTACCATCAATTTTTCTCGCCCCAGTACATTTTGGATAATTGGCACAGCTTAAAAACTTTCCACTTTTGGCAAGTTTAATGATCATTCCACCACCACAAATCGGGCATTTATGATGCGCTTCGGCTTCACCCATATTGGTAACTTTCTCAATTTTATCCTTGCTTTTTACATCTTTCAAAAAAGGCGTGTAAAAATCTTTTAGTGTTTTAATGTATTCAGCTTTACCATCAGCAATATCATCCAATTTATCTTCAACCGTGGCGGTAAAGGAATCACTGATATATTCCATGAAATACTTTTCCAAGAATGAAGAAACCACATCACCGGTGTCGGTTGGAGTTAAGGCTTTGTTGATTTTTTCCACATAACCACGGTCTTGGATAGTTTTGATAATCGAAGCATAAGTTGATGGTCGGCCAATACCTCTTTTTTCTAATTCTTTAATCAAACCCGCTTCGGAATAGCGTCCTGGTGGTTCGGTTTCTTTACCTTCGGCTGATAAATCCAATAATTTTAATTTTTCACCGACTGATACTTTTGGCAAAATAACATCTTCACCGACACCTTCGGGATCGGCTAAAAGCCAACCAGGTGAAAGTAGGCGAGAGCCGTTCGCCGAAAACTCTGGAATTTTTTCAGCACTTTGAATCTTGGCGGTAATTTTTGTGCGCATGACTTTAGCATCGGCCATTTGTGAAGCCACAGTTCTTTGCCAAATTAATTGATACAAAGCTTGTTGTTCTTCGGTTAAGCCCAAATTTTCTTTGGCCACATCGGTTGGGCGAATCGCTTCGTGGGCCTCTTGAGCATTTTTACTTTTTGAAGTGAAAACCCGTGGCTCTAAATTTGCTTTGCCATATTTACTTTCAATTACTGAATAAATTTGGGCTAAAGCCACCTTGCTTAGATTAGTACTGTCGGTTCGCATATAGGTAATAAAACCTTGCTCGTATAATTTTTGAGCAATACCCATGGTTCGTGATGGGGCAAAACCCAGGCGGGAACTGGCGGTTTGTTGCAAAGTAGAAGTAATGAAGGGTGCTTTAGCCGAACGTTTAGCCTCACTTTCAGAAATATCAGTGATTTCCCAGTCGGCTTTTTTACCAACCTCCAAAATTTTATTAACCAATTTTTCATCGCGAGGTTCTTCAACACAATATAATTCCAACCTATCTTTTTTAGTAGTTTCGGTTTGAGCTTTTAGAACCCAGAATTTTTCTGGCACAAAGGCACGAATTTCACGCTCGCGTTCCATAATAATGCGTAGGGCTGGTGATTGAACTCGGCCAGCAGATAAACCATAACGCACTTTTTTCCAAATCAAACCAGACAAATCATAACCCACCAAACGATCAAGCACTCGGCGCGCCTCTTGGGCTTGGCGCAAATTTTCATCAATAGCGCGAGGATTTTTTACTGCTTCATTAACAGCGTCTTTGGTAATTTCGTAAAAGACGACACGTTTTGGATTTTTTAATCCAACCGCTTCTTTTACATGCCAAGCAATGGCTTCTCCTTCACGGTCGGGGTCGGTCGCCAATAATACTTCATCGGCTTTTTTCGCTAGGCTTTTGATTTCCGAAACCACTTTTTCTTTACCAGGACTGATTTCATAATTAGGAATAAAACCACCAGGAATATCAATGGCAGCTTTGTTGCTTTTTGGCAAATCACGAATGTGGCCCACACTGGCAACTACTTCATATTTTCCATCAAGGTATTTGGAAATTGTTTTAGCTTTGGCTGGTGACTCGACGATTAATAATTTCATTTAATTTATTTTGTTCACGGTTTCAGATTTTTTCTTTTTTAAAATGTCTGGTTTTGTCCTAAAAAACATTCAAATTTTTATGGTCTGGTTTTGTCCTTCCAAAGTTATTTAAATTTTGGCGCT
>CAZLLX010000057.1:0-3290 GCA_964560805.1 uncultured Candidatus Saccharibacteria bacterium
TTGGACAATACCAATATATGTTGATCCAACAAAAACAGAGCAAGAGAAAGCGAGAAAAAAGATGGTTATAGATCAACTAAGAGCCGAAGAAGAAAGAGGGCTTCGTGAAGCAACACAGAAAGAAGACGATAAAAGCAAAATCGCTGAGATCGAGCAAGAATTAGGCATTGCTTCAACAGAAACTGCCGACATTAACCCGGATTTACTTGCTTTGGTTGAAGCCGTTTCTAAGGGCAGAAAAGATGTTGTGATTGAGCTATATAAAAAACTTTGTGCCAATATTAAAAACCCCGAATCGCGTCGCGCACTTACTTCTGCATTATTTCAAGATGTTTATAATAGATATAGAGTAGCTGAATATCCAACTGATCCGGCCGAGGAACAAATTTGGGAAGCAGCATTGAATGATAAAGATATTCAAATTGACAACAGAAAACCTGAGTGGATGTATCGAGGTATTTTTCCAAAGAACGGAGAAGAAACTGTTACAAGAGGCTCTTTAAATGTTCGAGTAGCACCCGAATTAATTAAAAAACTTGATGATTTAATTTTAAGCGGGAAAGTTAGAGCAAACTACAAATTTGGTCAGCCAGGTACCTCTGCTTCTCCAAATGAAAGACATGATTCGATAAGCTTATATTTTCTAGAAGAACCAAGTCAGGAGATGCTTGATGAGATATCTAAAATAATTAAACCATATATTAGAGGTAATAATCTTTTAGGCAGAAAGATTAGTGAGGGTTTTTATATGTCTGAAGTTGGTTCAATAGAATCGCAACATATTAATAAATTAATTGAGGATTTAAAGGAAACAGATGGGGCGTTAGCCGAAGCCGTAAAAATGTACACGTCACCAAGGCCAGGACAAGGTACAACATTAAAAATGTCTGAGGCTCAATATTATGCAATTAAAGATGTATTAAAATCGTTCGGTTGCAGTATCACTTATGATAAAGAAAAAGGCTTTGTAATAAATAATTAACAATGAAAATCCTCGGCATTGAAACCAGCTGTGATGAAACTGCAATTTGCTTAATCGAGGCATATTGGGATTTTTTAAATGATTCGACAGAACCAACGAATTCAAAAGAAAAGAAAGCGAAAATAGAAATCTTGGGTAATAAATTATATTCGCAAATTGCCATTCACAAAGAATACGGCGGGGTTTTTCCGATTTTGGCCAAACGTGAACATCAGAAAAATTTGATTCCCCTACTTATTGCGTGTTTAGAGGAAGCAGGTCTTTTCTCCCCTCTACTTAGTCAAGGAGAGGGGTCGGGGGTGAGGTGTGAAGAAACCAAAATTAAAATTAACGATCTTCTAAACCGCGAAGCTGAACTCCTTCCCGAATTTTTAGACAAAGTTTTACCAATCAAAAATCCTGGCATTGACGCCATTGCCGTCACGAACGGCCCAGGGCTTGAACCAGCTTTGTGGGTAGGTGTGAATTTTGCCAAGGCCTTGGGTTATCTTTGGAACATTCCGGTCATTCCTACTAATCATATGGAAGGACATATTGTAATTTCTACTCTTGAAAAAATAACTGATAAGCAATTTGAACTAAGTAATATTTCATATCCCGCCATTTCCCTTCTGATCAGTGGTGGACACACCCAACTAGTTTTAGTCAAAGATTTTTTAAATTATGAAATCATTGGCAACACGCGCGATGATGCCGCTGGTGAGGCCTTTGATAAAGTGGCGCGCATTTTAGGCTTGCCTTACCCTGGTGGCCCAGAAATTTCTAAACTGGCCCAAAAAGAAAGAGACGAATTCCCAAATAAAATTACCAACTATCCCCTCCCTCGCCCAATGATTCACTCCAAGGATCTAGACTTTTCATTTTCTGGTTTAAAAACAGCAGTTTTATATACGACCCAAAAAATTAGTGAACTAACACCAGCCATCAAACAAGAAATCGCCAAAGAATTTGAAGATGCCGTGATTGATGTATTAATTTCAAAAACCAAAATGGCACTGGAAAAATATGGCGCTCAAACTTTGATTTTAGGTGGTGGAGTTACCGCCAATTCCGAACTTCGCCGTCGTTTTACCAATGAAGCCCAAAAAAATAATTGGCAAATTTTCATTCCTGAAATTTCCGCTTCTACCGATAATGCCTTAATGATCGCTCTGGCTGGATATTTAAATTTTCAAAACAAACACAAAACTGATCCAGATTTTGTGGCCAAGGGAAATCTTTCATTGTAAAAGTTATCCACTTTTCACTCTTTACTTTCAAATCTATAGGAGTATTATATTTTTGTTCGTACTACTCCAGGAAAGAGAGGTCTTAAAGACCAATCAAAAAACTTGGTAGCGGTCACTGAACGAATTGCCCTAACAGGCAGAGTCCGACCCTAACACGGTTCGTGACCAAAATCCGGCCCTCGCGCTCCCCTTCTAAAGCTCAAACCAACCAAACATAGGTGCGAGCAGAAGAAGGTTGACCGCGGGGGCCTTCTTATTTTTCTTTTAAATTTCCCAATTTTCTGCTAAGATATCTCTAATGAACGACAAGTTTTTAAAGCCCTATAATCCCCAAGACACCGAGCCAAAAATCTACAAGCTTTGGCAAGATAGTGGTTATTTCAATCCTGACAATTTACCCGAAAGGCATCAAACTCCTTATACCATAATTATGCCACCAACCAACGCCAATGGCTCGCTTCATGCTGGCCATGGTCTGGTAATGACCATCGAAGATATAATGATTCGCTATAAAAGAATGGCGGGTTTTAAAACTCTTTGGTTACCAGGTTTGGATCACGCCGGTTTTGAAACTCAAGTAGTTTACGAAAAGAAATTAGAGAAAGAAGGCAAAAGCCGTTTTGATATTGAATCAAAACAGCTTTACAAAGACATTTTGGATTTCACCCTAACTAATTCAGCTAATATTAAATCGCAAATTAAAACCATCGGAGCTTCTTGCGATTGGTCCCGAGAAAAATTTACACTTGATGACAGTATTGTTAAAATTGTTTACCAAACTTTCAAAAAACTGGAATCAGATAATTTATTGTATCGTGGTAAAAAAATTGTAAGTTGGTGCCCTAAACACCGAACTTCTTTTTCTGACCTTGAAATCAAAGACGAAGAAAAAGTTGATAAATTCTATTATTTGAAATATGGTCCGTTTACCATTTCCACTTCCCGCCCCGAAACCAAGTTCGGAGACAAATACGTGGTAATGCATCCAAACGACGAACGCTACAAGCAATACAAACACGGTGATAAAATTCAACTTGAATGGATTAATGGCCCAATCACTGCCACCATTATAAAAGATG
>CAZLLX010000058.1:0-3280 GCA_964560805.1 uncultured Candidatus Saccharibacteria bacterium
TGTTAGATTTCTATGCTATTTGGAAATCGCGCGAAACTTTTTTACGGTCGGAACTTCATTACCAGTACTTACTTTAAGTTCAGCTAAAATCTTCAAAACTTTTATGCGATCAATTTTAAATTTAGTTAAGATCTCTCGGGCCGGGCTTGGTATATCCAAAACACCAATGAATAAATGTTCAGTAGAAATAAATTCATCTTTTAATTCAACAGCGACTTTGCCTGAATTTTCAATCACTTGAGCTAATTCTGGAGTTAGATAAATCTGCATACTTGGTGAAGTTAAGCTGGCGCCGGTACCAGAACCCTCAAGCATATCAAGTAATGAATCTGTCAACAGAATTGAATCAATTTCGAGTTTATCTAAAATCGAAGAAACCATACTTTCTTCCTGCATAATCAAAGCAAGTAACAAATGAATTGGATTAACGTGATTTTGACCACGTTCAATCGCCAGCTCATGAGCTCGCCTAATTACTTCTTTGGCTTTAGTTGTAAAATTATTTAGTGGAGGCATAGTTTTTATAATCCCGCCATTTCTGCCAACAAAATTTTGGCCGGTAAATAATTATAATTCGGTGAAATATTTGCACTAACTCGAATTCCAATTACTTCTCCATCCAAATTCAACAATGGGCCACCAGATAAATTATCATTATAATTTACACTTGTGGTGAGACCTGCAATTTCTTTGGTTGAAACGGTGGAAGTGCTATTTTTATCTTTTTTTGGTTCGGCGTCAAGTATGCTTGAAATTATACCTGTACCAACAACATTTCTAAACATTCCACCCAAACCAATCACTGACTGGCCAAGCTTAAGATCAAAATTTTTGGATAAAGTTGCTGGTTTAAATGCAATTGGTGAAGCTGGATCTTGAATAACTTTTAAAAAGTAAAAATGCCCGTCATCTGATTTATCCAAGACTTTTACTTTATAGAAATTCTCACCATCCACAGTTATCAAATATTTGGCCGAAGTGTCTGCAAAAATATTACCAGTAACAATTAAACCGTCTGCCCTAACAACGGTACCTAATCCGACAATAATTCTATCAGAAGGATCTGAGGTGTTGGTATAAATTCTAGCAATACTATTTTTATTTTTCTCTACCGCCTCAGTAATTTTATCGTCCTCTTTTACAATCACCGTTTCGCGAGCAATAACCGCGGCTGAATTACCGGTAGTTGGAGGAGTGACGACTTTTTCAACGGTTCTCTCTACAACCCGATTGATTGTCTGGGTCACACCAGGTGGAGCTTGATCCATTAAAGCCACGGTAACAATACCCGTCGCAATAGACGTCACAAAACTCACCAATAAGGTGACCAAAACTATTTGCTGCTTAGTGAGTTTTTCCATATCCATATTCCAATTATATGAATATTTTTTGAATTAATCAAGAAAAAAATAATTACTTTTTTGTGATATTTTTCAAAGCTTTTACCACATAATCAATGTCGCGTTTAGTAGTTGTTTGATTTATAGAAAATCTGATTGCCGAACGAACAATTTCATTTGATGAACCAAGGGCCCGAATAACAAAAGATTCTTCGGCATCGCGATCGCAAGCGCTTTTAGTTGAACAGACAATTCCCTTTTCATCAAGGCACAAGACCGTAAATTCTGGATCAATACCTGGTATTGAAATATTTAAATTATTTGGTAAACGATTTTCTAAATCGCCGTTCAAAACAATTCCAGAGATTTCAGTTTGTAATTTTTGCCAGAAATAATTTCTGATCACTAGAACTTTCTCTGATTTTTCTACAAAACTATCGCGACAAATTTCTAGCGCTTTCGCAAATCCGACTATCAAAGGAATGTTTTCGGTTCCAGGACGCAAACCTTTTTCCTGCCCTCCGCCAAACATTATTGGTAATAAATTTGTAGTCGCCGAAACAAACAATGCCGCAATTCCTTTTGGTCCGTTAATCTTTTGTCCATCAAGAGTTAATAAATCAACACCGAGCTGATTTATATTTAAATCCAAATAATTCCCAGCTTGGCTGGCGTCGGTATGAAAATATGGATAATTTCCTGTTTCAGAAAATTGATTATCTTTTCGAGCATAACGAATTTCTTTGGCAATTTCCTTGATTGGTTGAATGGTACCAATTTCATTATTCGCATAACCAACTGAAACCAAAACGGTATTCTTTTTTAATTGCTTTCGTAATTCTTTTAAATCAATTAGGCCGGAAGATAAAACCGGTAAATATGTCACTTTCCCACCCCGACGCTCAATTTCTCTAAAACATTCTAAAACCGAGCTGTGTTCTATCTGACTGGTGATAAAATGTAAATCAGAAATATTAATTTTTTGATTTTGCAAATAGTTAAGCGTGCCAAAAATTGCCAAGTTATTGCTTTCCGTACCAGAACCAGTAAAAACAATTTCATTTGGCCGACGTGACAAAACATTAGCCACTGTTTCTCGAGCCTGATTCAAAGCCTTTCTGGCTACTAAGCCAATTTTTGTAATTGAACTTGGATTACCAAAATTCTTATTCCAATATGGTTTCATTGCCCTAATCACCCGCTTATCAACTGGTGTGGTAGCTTGATTATCTAAATAAACAAATCGCTTCATAACTGCATCATATATAAAAGTTTAAACCTTTGCAAATAAGTCAATTTTAATGTATAATCCTAAACTGTATGACGTTTGAAATATATGGGCTAGGCGCTTTGGCGCTTATTATAATTACCCTCTTTATTTGGGTAATCTGGCTGCAAAACAAATTAGGTAAACTTTTGATTGGCAAGAGCAAAACACTTGATCAAAGTTTTGCTGAACTAAACAAAGAAATAAAAGATCTAAAAAAGTTTCGTTCTGAATCAGAAGAGACTTTCAAAAATCATGAGTCACGCTTACGCAAGACTATTTCTGGTTTAGAAACCATTCGTTTTAATCCCTTTAAAGGTGATGGCTCGGGTGGTAATCAAAGTTTTGCGACCGCTTTCCTTAATGAAGAAAACGACGGAGTGGTAATTTCTAGCATGTATTCACGTGATCATGTCAGCATCTTTGCTAAACCAATAAAAAGTTTAAAATCAGAATACGAATTAACTGGCGAAGAAAAAAAGGCCTTAGACAAAGCCGAAGAGTCAATCAATAAGTAAATGCAGATTCTCTGTACTAAAATTCAAAAACAAAAAGAATATGGACAAAGCGAAAACACAATCGCATATCGAGCGTCCACCCGTGATTTGTATCATGGGGCATATTGATCATGGTAAAAGTACTCTTTTAGATTATATTCGTCAAACAAATATTG
>CAZLLX010000059.1:0-3249 GCA_964560805.1 uncultured Candidatus Saccharibacteria bacterium
CCCGAAACCGAGATCGTGAAAGTGATGACTAGTGGTTTTAATAATTTTGTTAAAAAAGATGCTTAATTTTATTGATAGTATTTTGAATCGAGTAACCATGTACAAATTGGTTTTGTACTATTTATTAGTCATTTTATTTGGCGCTTTTGTTTTATCGTTATTTGGAGTTTTATCTTACAGCCCCCTCGCTTTAATTTTTTCTGTCTCATTTATTACTTTAGTTTGTGTAGTTACAAACATTATTTTTGCCTGGGCTTTTAAGTCTCCTGAAAACGTTGAATCTTCTTATATTACAGCGTTAATTTTATCCTTGATTATTACTCCACTTTCAAATCCAAAAGATTTCGGATTTTTTGCTGTGGCTTTTTGGGCTTCGGTTTTAGCTATTGCATCTAAATATATTCTGGCAATTAAACACAAACATATTTTTAATCCCGCCGCGATTGCGGTGGTAATCACCTCATTAACCCTTGGTTTATCAGCCAGTTGGTGGGTGGGTACAACAGTTCTGGCTCCCTTTGTAATCATCGGCGGTTTATTGCTAACTCGAAAAATTATTCGAACTGATTTGGTGTTAAGTTTTGTTGTGGTGGCTTTGATTTTATCAACTTATGGCTTTATTCAAAACGGCGTTGATTTTTGGAATGGCCTTTGGACAGCAATCACCGGTAGTGCCATTTTGTTTTTCGCTTTCGTGATGTTTACCGAGCCTTTAACCACACCACCAACCCGAGAGTTAAGAATCCTGTATGGAATTTTTACGGGTCTAATGTTTTGGCCAAATTTACATTTTGGCGCGTTAACTATGACGCCTGCCTTGGCTTTGGTAATTGGAAACATTTTTTCTTATGCCGTTAGTCCAAAGCAAAAATTATTTTTGACTTTGAAAGATCGAATTGAATATGTCGAAGACACTTTCCATTTTATTTTTAGTTCTGATCAAAAATTGAAATTTTTGGCTGGTCAGTATTTAGAGTGGACAATTGGGGGAAAAAGATTTGATTCCAGAGGGAACCGACGTTATTTTACGATTGCCTCGGCTCCAACCGAAAAGGAAATTGGTCTTGGAGTAAAGTTTTTCCCTAACAGTAGTGATTTTAAAATTGAATTAATAAATTTAAGACCTAATGAAAAAATAATTGCCTCACAATTGGCTGGTGACTTTACTTTGACAGAGCAAAAAGAGAAAAAGATTGTTTTTCTCGCTGGGGGAATTGGTATTACACCATTTCGTAGTATGATCAAGGAATTGATCGATAAAAACGAGAAGCGAGATATTGTACAAATTTACTCAAACAAAACTTCCGGTAACGTGGCCTATAAAGAAATCTTTAATGATGCCGAGCGAAAATTGGGAATTAAAACAATCTATTTAGCCACTGACGAAAATGATCCACGATACACCGGCCGTTTAAGCGCTGAAATTATTAAAAATAATATTCCAGATTTGGCCGAGAGATTATTTTATATTTCTGGCCCACATGGCTTTGTGGTGGCAGCTGAATCTATTTTAAAATCCTTGGGTGTCAAAAATTCTCAAATCAAAAAAGATTATTTTCCTGGGTTTGCTTAAGACAACTCTTTCACTTTATCAATAATCAAACTAATTTCACCGTTTCGTAAAGAAACTTTACCTTTAACAGCGACCGCTTTATCTTTAACTAAAATATTTTTAAATTCCGCCATGGTGCGCGGGAAAACTACCGCATCAATACTGGTTTCAAAATCTGACAGTTTGACAAAGGCCATCGCATCACCTTTTTTGGTTACTATTGGCCTGATTTCTTCAATCATACCAGCGATCACACATTCCTTGCCTTCTTTTGGATCGTTTTTGGCATTATTGATTTTATAATTTTTCTCATCAATTACTTTTCGGAATTTATCTAACGGATGGCCAGACAGATACAAACCCAAAAGTTCACGTTCCCAATTCAATCTTTCGGTTGGAGTCGCCGCCGTAGCATCTTGCAGTTTAAAATTGTTTACATCTGTACTTAGGCCCGGCACATAAGCGCCAAAAAGAGAATCCTGATTTTCGGCAATTTTACCTGCTTCTTTGGAATAAACCAACATATTTTCAACGTTGGCGAGCATTTGTCCACGTTCACCAAATTCATCCATCGCTCCGCTTTTAATCAAGGCCTCTAGTGATTTTTTATTTAAATTTTTATCACGAATCCGATCCAAGAAATTTGATAAAGATTTGAATGGACCGTTTTTCTTTCGTTCTTCAATAATGGTGTTAGCAATTCCTTCACCAAAGTTTTTAATCGTGGTTAGTCCGAAACGAATTTTGTCTGGCTGACCGGCTGATTTCACCACGGTAAAATCTTGGAAACTTTCATTTACATTCGGTGGCAACACGGGAATATTCATTCGTTTACAATCACCGATGAATTCGGCAATTTTTTCCACATCACCAGCATCAGCGGTAAGAACGGCAGACATATAGATAGCGGGGAAATTGGCTTTCATATAAGCGGTCTGATAAGCTACTCGGCCATAGCTTGCTGCGTGCGCTTTGTTGAATCCATAGGCTGCAAATGGCTCAATCAAGGCCCACAATTCATCAGCTTTTTCTTTACTCATACCGTTTTTAAGCAAACCTTCTTTCAATTTTTCTTTCTGGGCTTCCATTTCTTTTGGAATTTTTTTACCCATCGCTTTTCGCAATTTATCGGCTTCCAACCAAGAATAGCCAGCCAGTTTAATTGCAATCAACATCACGTCATCCTGATAGGTAATAACTCCGAAAGATTGAGACAAAATATCTTTCATGCGAGGATCCAGAAAGCGAACAGTTTTGGGATTATGTTTTCGTTTAATGTATTCGGGAATCGATTCCAGAGGACCAGGGCGATACAAAGCCACCATCGCATTAATATCGTGAATGGTTGAAGGCTTCAAATCTTTCAAATATTTAGTCATGCCTTGACCATTCAATTGGAACAGACCGGTGGTTTCTCCGCGGGCTAACAGGTCGAATGTTTTTTGATCGTCAATTGGAATATTTTCAATATCAACATCCACTTTATCAATTTTATGAACTAAATCGACGGCGTTTGCTAGAATGGCCAAGTTTTTAATTCCTAGAAAATCGAATTTCAACAAACCCGCATCTTCAACCGCATGCATATCATACTGAGTAATAATTTTTTCTTCACCCTTGGTATCAAACTGAAGCGGAGTAAAATCGGTGAGTGGGCTTGGGGCCATCACCACACCGGCGGCGTGCACCGAGATGTG
>CAZLLX010000060.1:0-3176 GCA_964560805.1 uncultured Candidatus Saccharibacteria bacterium
ATTATAATTATAATTAACAGCAGAACAAAAATCACCCGCAACAAAGCCCTGGCTGTTAAGCCGGTGAACCAATTCCAAATACGCGAAAATATTCCTTTTTTATTTTGTTCCATATATTGATAATGTGGGCGGATTAATGATAAAATTGCCCTAAGGTACGTTTCGTGCTATTATACTACAATGGAATTAAAAAGTCAAACTAAATTCTTTCTTTATTTTTTGGGATCATTTATTATCCTGTTTATTTTGTTGTATTCATTAGGTTTGGTACCAGAGACAATTAAGAATGATAATGGTGAATCTTTTCGAACTGTGTGGGATGAGGGCGAAAAGAAATTGATAGATGATCAAAAAAAACAGAATCATATCACCATTGATACACCAATAAAAAAGCCTGCCGAAGTTCCAACGAGAATTATAATTAAAAAAATTGGAGTTGATACAATTGTTTCAAATCCTAATACGACTGATGTTAAAACACTAGATGATTATTTACTTCGAGGGGCTGTTCACTATCCTGGTTCGGGTTTAATTGGAGAAGGGAATATGTTTATCTTTGGTCATAGTAGTAGTTTGAGTGTGGTAAAAAACCAAGCCTTCAAAGCTTTTAATGGTCTTAGAAATTTGGCGGCTGGGGACGAAATTGAAATATATGCTGGAACAAATAAATACATATACAAGGTTAATAAGGTTACTTTAGTTGATGGAAAACAAGCTCTGGTTGATTTTGGAGTAACTAAAAACATGCTTACGTTATCTACCTGTAATACTTTTGGAGCCAAGACCGAAAGATATGTGGTGGAAGCTGACTTTGTTCAATAAACCCTTATTTTTAGCCATTTCGTAGCATAATTTAATAGAAAAGTACCAAAACCTTGACTTTTTTAATATTTAGGTATATAATAGTAGTGTAATAATTTTAAAAAATATGATAAAAATTTTACTGAGAAAAATAATTTGGTTGTCCTCCCTAACCATTATATCTGGAATCTTTTCTGGTGTAGCTTTGGCAGACACAAACTGCGCGAATGGATCAATGCTTACCAGTCAGGAAGCAATGCAGGCTTATGCACAGGGCTTGATTACAGTTAGTTTTAATAAGATAAGTTCGTCTGAAGTAAAAGTTCTTATCACTAACAATACAAGTTGTGTTCTGCCTGCAACTGTTCAATCCTATAAGGTTTATGACAATAATTCATTTGATTCACAAGTTAGAATTTATGATGCGGGTTTGACGAATATTTCTGCAAACTCAAATAAAACTTTTGATGCTTCAATTTCTTCTTGTTTGACCCAAGTTGATGCTTTTTACGATAATCGTAATACAAATTCACAAGTCTTTGTGGGTAAGATTTTTGGCCCAGATGGTCGGACTTTCGATTCTATCCCCTCAGCAGATGGTGTTTTTTGTCTAGATACACCCCCACCTCCAGTACCAAATACTTTAAGTGTTTCTTGTTCAGTTGATGATTCAAGTGTTGATGTTGATGAAGATGTTCGATATACCGCAAACGTAAGTGGTGGTAATGGTAATTATGTTTATAACTGGTCTGGTACCGATGGTGTGTTTAATACTAACCGAAGTTTTAACTGGAGCTATGATGATACTGGAACCAAGCGTACAACTGTTACTGTTTTTTCTGGTTCTGAAAGTGTAAGTGATACTTGTTCAGTAAAAGTGAGTGATAATAGTAATAATGATAATCTTTCGGTTTCATGTTATGCCGATGATTCAAGCGTGATGGTTGGTGATCGTGTTCGTTGGATTGCCGAAGTTGACGGTGATGATGGTGACATTGATTATGATTGGTCTGGTGACGATGGTTTAGACAGCTCAAGTAAATCTCCATCAATGTATTACAATACTCCAGGTACCAAGGAAGCCGAAGTTCGCGTCCGATCAAATGGTGATAGTGATACGGCTCGATGTACGGTCCGAGTCAGTGGTAATACCGTTTTGTCTTACAGTCAATATAATCCAAATAATCAGGTGCTTGATGCTGTTTACCTAAATGAAGTACCTTATACTGGTTTGGCTGATAATAAAGGTTTGATTTGGTTTATCGTTGGTTTGTTACTTGTGAGTGCTTATCTAGCTTATATCTTTATCGCTTATAAGAAAAACTTTGGTCCGAATCGTCATCAAGTTCATAATAAATAATTAAGAATCAAAAAGCCCCGCCTGTCGGCGGGGCTTTTTGATTTAACTTCGATTTTTAATTTCAGTCGCTAGCTTATTTTTAAGATTTTCCAAACTGATCTTTTCTCCACCTTCTTTACCTCTGGTTTCCAAAGTTAATTCATTTGATTCAATTTCCTTATCACCGATGACCAACATATAAGGCACCTTCATATTTTTACCGGCGCGGATCTTTTTACCCATACCTTCGTCTGTGGCATCAAGATCAACTCGAACGCCAATTGATTGTAATTCAGTCGCTACTTTTTTGGCATAATCATTGTGATTTTCGCGAACGGGAATTATTTTAATCTGCGTTGGGGCAAGCCAGGTAGGGAAATTACCAGCAAAGTGCTCAATCATCACGCCCATAAATCTTTCGAGGGATCCAGAGATGGCACGGTGAATCACCACCGGTCGTTCTTTCTCACCTTTTTCGTTGGTGAATTCTAGTTGAAATCTTTCTGGTAAATTGAAGTCACATTGAATTGTCGCTAATTGCCATTCTCGGCCAATCGCATCATTAAACATAAAGTCTAGTTTTGGACCATAGAAAGCTGCTTCACCTTCTACGCGTTTATAATTAAGTTCATATTGCTTAGCGGCGGTTTCCAAAGCTCCTTCAGCTTTCTGCCAAACTTCATCACTTCCCAAATATTTTGATTTATCATCACCGCGAACTGATAATCGCACCCAATAACCGTTCATCATGTTCATGGTGGTGTAAAACTTTTTGATGATATCAACGATGGTTCCAACTTCCTCGGTGATTTGATTAACTCGACAAAATAGATGGCCGTCGTCCTGAGTAATTGCTCGTACTCGAGTTAAACCCGCCAATTGACCAGCTTTTTCATAGCGATAAATTGTCGCTGGCTCAAAATAACGAACCGGCATTTGTTTATAAGAAAACTGATTGTCAGCAAAAATTTGCATATGATGCGGACAATTCATTGGTTTCATGAAGAATTCTTCGTCACCACCTTTAACACGGAAA
>CAZLLX010000061.1:0-3167 GCA_964560805.1 uncultured Candidatus Saccharibacteria bacterium
AAATCATAAACATGATTAACACTATCCCCTTTATCTGAATAACCATCACCAAAGCTCCAAAAATAACGGCAGGTTTTATGTTTTAAACTGCCAGTTAAATTAACCTTGGCTTGGAACTCTAGCGGATTTCCCACGTAACCAAGTCGATCCCGACCAGCTGAAAGTTCAAAAATAGTCGGCTCGACATAAACACTTATCACTTCCTGAATATAATGTGTGGAGATATTATTTGTACTACTTGAAGTTTGACTGCTAGAACCCGAATCAGTACTGGTGGAATTTGTTGTTGTAGATGTACCTGGGTCAATTATGATTGTTTCACCGACAAATACTTTTTGACTGGTTTGCCACGATGCACCGGAAGTACGAGTCTTTAAACTGGCTGTGATTGTAAACTCACCTTCGGAAGTATCTTTAAAATAAAAGTTTTTATTCCCGGTGTTTTTGCTCATGGTAAAAACAGTATTAGGATTCCAGTTGGTAGAATTAGAATTAAACTCACCGCTGGGTGAATCAACTGATAATGTCAGATCGGCTGTCTCATCAATTATTTCCATCTGACCAGCCAAATTTTGAGTTTGGATAGTAAAAACCTTAGATATTTCACCTGGAGCAATTGATTGCTCTGGGGTGGTAAAAACTATCTTTGAAATATTTGAAACGGCCGCATTTGTATTAGATGAAAAAATTAAGCCAAACAGACAGAAAAAAAGTAAGAAGAATGTTTTTTTCATAAATATTAGTTAAAATCCTGATAAAAAAATTCTGGTTTGTCTTGCAAATCTTTGGTTTTATCAAAACGAAGCCATTCAAAAATATTTTGTTCAAAATCAGCTTCTGATTTAAAGAAACGATTAAAAACTGCCGGCTCTAAAATTAATTTCCGTCGACGATTCTGTTCGACATAATCGAGGTAACTTGAATATTCGTAACGCTTTAATGAATCCTTTATTTTTTCATCGCCTAAAAACTTTGGATGATTACGTTTGCCAACTGCTTTTTGCTTTAATGGTTTCAAATGTATATAAGCAAAAAGATACTTTAAATACGCATCTGAATGAACATGCGATGAATGAAATGGACCAGCTAAAACTGAGCCACGACGTTTGTATTTTTGATTAAAATACATGGTGTAACCAGTACACAATTTGGACATGAACTTGGAAATATTACCAGGCTTTTTCTCGCGAAGCAGAATATGAAATCGATTAGGCATCAAACTGTGACTAAGTATATCAACCAAGGGTTTACCCCTTTTAATCGTATCAAGGCCGTAAAAATTAGCACCAACATATCTGGCAGTTTTAGTTGAGACCGGCAGTTCATTGTTACAACAATAAAGTAAAAGCGAGAAGCGAAAATAATCTTTGTGGTCGATAAAAATATCTTGATCGTGCCAACCACGATTATGCACATGATAGAACTTGCTCTTTGAATCAGTCGCCAACTGTTTCATATGCGCGCAATATTACCATTTCAGATTTTATTTCTCCAATTTTACAATGTGGAAAAGGTAGCCGAGGAGTACTACTGTCCGATGGAAAATATTGTCTAAAAATGCTATCTTATATCTACGATTAATATGAAACAGAATATCAAAACCTGGCTGTTTAAACTTGGTCAGTATACCAAAATCGACATCGTTTATTTAACCAAAAATGGTTTTTGGTCTGGTCTGAACCAAATTATTTCTTCTCTATTGGTTTTATTTCTCTCAGTTATCTTTGGACATTTTTTACCAAAAGAAATTTATGGTAATTATAAGTTTATTTTATCAGTCGCAACGGTTATTGGCTCTTTTGGTCTAACGGGAATGGGAACTTCGATTGTTCAAGCGATTGCTAAGGGTGAAAAACCCGATATGAATAAGGCAATAAAAACCAGTTTGAAATGGGGTGGAATTACTATTGGTCTGAGCTTAATTGTATCTATCTATTATTATTTAAACCATAATGAAATTGTTGCTATTAGTTTAATAGTTGCGGGCTTGGGCAATACGATAATCAGTGCCTATAATCTTTATATGGCCATATTAAACGGCCACCATGATTTCAAATCATTAACAAAACTTTCTGCCCTATCACAGTTAATTACTACTTTTGGTATAATACTGGTAACTTTATATAAACCTTCTGTAACCAATCTAGTTATTGTTAATTTCCTCTTAATGGGTATAATGTCGATTATTAATTTTTACATTAGTCGTAATAAATATCCAATTATTCCAGATCATTCTCAAGAATCTACATTAACTCTAAATCATGGTAAACACCTTAGTTTTATCAATGCTTTTAATGCGGCAGTTAATCAAATTGATAAAATATTAATCTTTCATTTTCTTGGGGCTGGTGGCTTGGCCATTTATTCATTTGCGATTGCCATTCCCGAACAAATAAGAGGAGCCTATAAAAATCTTTTTTCGGTTGCCCTACCGAAACTTAGTGCGAAAAAGACCGATTTAAAACAAAAACTTCATGAATATAATATAAAGCTAACTATTATTACTGCCTTAATAATTGTCATCTATGTTATTGTCTCCCCCTGGTTATACAGATTCCTATTTCCACAATATATGGATTCTGTTTTGTATTCTCAACTATACATTGTTAGTTTGATTACGATTCCGGGAATATTCTTCTTTAATACATTTTTCTCTATAAATAGACAATTTAAAGTTTTATATCAAATTACTTTTATCGTAAATATTTGTACAATAATCTTAAGTTTCATTTTGATTGTCAGATATGGAATAATTGGCGCGATAATTGAAAATACAATAACTTGGTTAGTAAATTTACTTGTTTCTGCAATTTACTTTTACTTACACAAAGAAGTTAGAAACGTTAACGGTAACTAATTTGCCTTTTCTATAATATTTATTTTTATAATAACTATCAGTACTTAATCGGCCCAAAAATAAATTACGTATAAAATTAACCGCTCTTCCCCACCTTAATTCAGCTGGATTAAGTCGACTGTTTACTGTATCAGCCGAACTACGCATAATAAAACACAAATGAATACAGCGAAGGTTGGCTAAATTAAAATCGTTTGAGACTAAAAACTTTTTATGATTGGGTAAGTACTTTTTATTATAAATTCGGTTTTCACCGTGCAATCTTTCACCATTTGGTTCGGACCAACTTTCAAGCAAGGAAAAATTAGTT
>CAZLLX010000062.1:0-3147 GCA_964560805.1 uncultured Candidatus Saccharibacteria bacterium
TTTGTTTAATTCTTCTTCTGAGTCCCCGTAAACCGTAATATAAACACCAACGTCAAAAAGTTTTTCTTGAGCCTGTTGTAGGTTATCACGTAATGATTCAAGGTCTTGATAGGCAGTATCAAGCATTGGATCACGAACAAGCCCTTTGTTTTCCCTTTGATTAATTTGGCTTTGAACCTCAGCAACTTTTTTTTGAAATTGTCTCAGTATTTTTGATGTTTCAATTGGGTGAATAAAGATTGAAATATTAAAAATTTTATCAAGATTAATTATTGGCGCAAACCAACTTTCGGTTAGAAATCTTGGGTAGAAATTACAAAAAAGGTACGAGCAATTTTTTCTCCCAAATTGATTTGATTCGGGGTAATTTTAAGGGCTGATGGTGCAATTATGTCCTGTAATTCCAAGACACCAGACTCGTATATTTCTTGAGGTAAAAACGAGGTTAACTCATCTTTCTTGTCGGAAGTGTTTTTTTTAAAAAAATCAAAAAGGCTCATAATATTATAACTTAATTGGCTTATCTGTATCACCCGGATTAAATAATTTATAAAATAGCTCTATTGCCTCCTCAGTTCCGATTAATACACTACGAATTCCGCAACGGGTTAATCCTTGCTGCACCACAGATATCCTCTGTTCTATTTGGGTTCGATATTCTTCAAATAAGTCACTGTTTCGTGTTTTATCTTTTTTACTAGAACTACTAAAAAATTTATTTATTGCACTATCTTGATTTGGACCTAGGGCGGTTGGAGTGAAAGGAACAACCAAAAAAAATGTTTTTGACATAATGTTTTGGCTTTCGGTTAGGGTTCTTACAAATTGAATATATTCCTTGGTTTGTATTTTGAGTAGATCGTTTAATTGTTCATTGTATTGTTTTTCAAGGCTGGCAATATACGGACGAATATCAAGCTCTCTTGACTGAATTGAGATTTGCACAGAAAAATCTAAAGAATTAATAAAGTTTTGAAATTGGTAAATTATTGCCTCCTGCTCGTCCGAAGATTTTAGGGCAAAGTTTAAGGAAGAGGAAAGAATAATTGCTTTCATTGAGCCATCTTTAAGAATAATTATTCCATCACGAACCTCTTTTATTGGTACAAAGTCTTGCGTACTTTTTGCTATTGGCATAACTTAATTAATTATAACTCAAAAAACAAATATAAGCATTATTTAGAGATGTCGTCGCCCCTGGTAATTGGATTAAGTGCTTCTTTTATATCAAGACTCCAAGTTAAATCATGAAGTTTATTACCGGAAAGTTTTGGAACATAAAGAGGAGTTTGCGTTGATTCTGTTTTCTGTTTGGTAATATTCTGGATTTTATTATCGCCTTTTTTCCACAGATATAGTTTATTTGAAATAAAATAATTGAAAGCGTTTTGAGCTAAAAATATAAACGGCCTGTTGTTTACTTGATAGAAGGCCATAATCAAGGAAAAGACAACAACTGCTGTTATTAATACAATTGAAATAATAAGCGGGGTAAAACGGAAAATAATAAAAGAAAGGCCCCCACCCCCAGCCAGATAAACAAACTGCTTGATGGTTAGCGGACCAAAAATCTTGTCTTCAACATCAATAAACTGTGGAACCTGAAATCTCATAATAATTATTGAATTGGTTCTCGATAAGGGTCAACATTATCGGTCGGCAGTCTTTTCTCAACGTTTGGTAACTTGGTATTTGGGGTGTTCTCAACTGTGGCTTGTGATGTAATGTTTATGCCAGCCATTTTTGTTGCAATTGAATTGCCTGTTTGGGTTGTGGTGATTTCAATTTTTGGTTCAGCAAAGTCCTGTTGATATTTATTGTCTTCAATTTTTTCTATGGCTTGGGGGGGATTTGAGACTACAGGTGCTACGGTTTTTTTGTTTGGAATTGGATTTTCAATTTCTGCAAGTACTTGATCACGGTTTATTACCTCTTCCTTTTTTAACGTTTCGCCAGAATTCATTTTTTGTAAAGAGATTCTGATTGGTTTAAATATGTTTTCGCTAACGTCAAAAGCAATTTCCTGAGCGCGAATTATTGAAATGTCTAAATTCTTTTGAAGATTAGTAACAAAATTTGCAAGTGGTTCTAAGCCTATCATTACTAGTGTTGTCTCGATTTCTAAGCTTCCTGCCTGATCAACTAAAAGGTGTTGGCGTCTGGTTATTTCCTGAAGCTTTTGTTCTAGATTGATAGATAAAATTGCCTCACGCACATCGGCGGGTAATTTTTCTACCTGAGCAATTATTTGTAGTTGTGTTTGTTCATCCATAGATTATTTTTTATTTTAATCGTCGTCATCTTCTTCATCAATTTTTTCACCGGTATCTTTGAAATGCTTTTTAATTATTTTTAATATGTCACTGTCGTCTCTGACTTTGCCTTTTTGGGCCCGGACCATATTAGCAACTTTTGTTCTGTCTGAGGCAGTTAGGCCAGTGCCCATCCAAGTTCCTCCTTCAATTTGAGCCGCAAATTTATTTTGAGCGTCTCGACCTTTAATAATATCAGCTTCAGCTGCTTTTGCTGCCGCAGCGAGTGTCCCAACATAACTGCCAGTTGCATCAGCGACAATCCCCATGTCTTTGGCGACCTCCTCCCTTGCTTTATTAAGGAAGTCATTAAGCGGGCCTTCCTTTTGTTTTTGAACTTGTTCAAGGCCTGCGTGTAGTCCATTTTGTCGTTGTAATTGCTGATGTTTGTCTGCTAATTCTGTTATTGCCGTCATGTCGTTCGGGTTAGATTTTAGTCTTGCATCAAGCGCTTCAATATCCTTACCGAGTGCTGTTATACTTGCGGTGCTTGCCGCTATATCTTTATCTGCTTGCTCCTTTTCTTCTTTAAGTTTTTTACCATTAACGTCTTCATCTAATCTTGCTCTGGCTTGAGAATCAATATTTTCTAATGTTGAAGTAATCTGTCTTTTCTTTTCTTCTGCCTTAGCTGGACCAATATCATTTACCTGTTTCAAAATTCTCTTTTGTTCATCTTCTACCATTTCCTTATAGTCCTCTTGAAGTTTGTCTAAATCAACCTTTTTGCTGGTTAAATCTTTTACTGTGCTAATGATACCGCTTCTTGTTGGTCGACCAATCATACCAGCAACTCCGGTTTCGTTGGTAATATCGCCAGTAAAGATACCTCTAG
>CAZLLX010000063.1:0-3144 GCA_964560805.1 uncultured Candidatus Saccharibacteria bacterium
TTTTAGTAAGAATGGTAATAATCAATATATTTATAATTTTATTATTAGATACCGAATGCAAGTTTAAGCCGAGACCGGTTTTATAAAATATGAAGAAATATATTTTGGCATGTGTAATGCCTGTTTTATTGTTTCCTATTGTAAGTGAGGCTGCATTTATTATGCCTCGCGCCACTCTTATTATCCATGCCGAAACGTCCGGCCCGGATGAGGTTTTTAATTTTAACTTTCGGGATGCAAACATTGTGTCACATGTTTCGCAAAATTTTAACATTAGCACCCAGAATGCCAGTGGATCTTATACGCTAGACGTGTATTTTCCCGATGCAAATGGGTATTATTTAAATCATTATTTGCCCTTGGGCTGGAAAGTAAATGGTAAAAGGTGTAATGTCGGTCCTGAGGGGAACAGTTTTGCCTCGATTGATGATGGTTTGCGGATAAATATAAAAGCATTCACAACAATGGAATGCTATTTTAATTTTTCTCCGCAAAATTTAAAAGATCCGGTTTTGGTTATCCCGGGGACTTTGGCAACTGATATCTATAAAGGAAATGACCTTTTATGGTTGGATATTTTAAGGTTGGTGCAAACCGATGACGACAGGTTTATGGATCCTCTCGCATACAAGGATGACGGGACCCCCTTAGATACAAGTTTAACCTTAGGTCAGGTTTTGGAAAAGCCTCACGATTCCTATGATTATTCAAAGGCATTAATTGATGAATTTGCGCAACAAGGGTACAAAAAAAATGAAGATTTATTCTTTTTCCCATACGACTGGCGCCAAGATATCAGTCAAAATGCTGTTGGTCCTTTAAAACAAAAAATAGACCAATTAGCATCAGTGAGTCCAACTGGTAAGATTAGCGTTATAGCTCATAGCCAGGGAGGATTAATTATTAAGCGCTTACTTTTTGAAATGCCTCAGTATGAGCAAAAAATAAATAAGCTCATTTTGGTAGGGGTTCCTAATTTAGGTTCACCGAAGTCATTTAAAGTTTTGCAAGAAGGGGATCAATTGGGTATTAAATATCTTAAAATCTTAGGTTTAGACCCTGAAGAGATAAAACGCATTGCAAAAAATATGCCTTCAGTATATGAAATGTTGCCAAGCTCAGAATATTTTAAACACTATGATGGGTATTGGGGAGTGGTAAAAAATTATTTTATTTCTACTGGTGAACCAATTATTTTCAATTATGAAACTACCAAGGAAAAGCTAAAAGATGCAGGTTATAATGCTGGGTTGCTTGACAAGAATGATATATTTCACAGCATAGGCTTCGATCAATTTGATTTGAGCAGCTCTACTATCGATACATATAACATCCTGGGTTGTCAATCCCCAACCTTCGGAGGAGTTATTGAAAAGAATTTCGCAAAAGATAAAATTATTTGGCTGCCGGGCGATGAAACGGTTCCGTTAAAATCTGCTTCAAATGTGATTGGAGTTAAAAATTTTTATTCACTTGGTGCAATCCACAGTATTATGCTTACCCAGGAAGGATCTCGTCAAAAAATTGTGAATATAATCACCGGGAGCAGCTTGCCAGAACCGGGCATAACGAGTAATATTACCGATTGTCATTTTAATGGCCAAATGGTTTCTTTACATAGTCCAGTGGACTTACATATTTATGACCAGCTTGGCAGACACACAGGTCCCATAAGTGACGGTAGATTTGATTTTCAAATTCCCAATGTGGGGTACGAAATAATAGGCCATGAAAAGTTTGCTTTTCTTCCAGAGGGTAATAATTATAATTTGAAACTAACCGCAACAGCGGCAGGAAACTTTGATTTTTATGACTCTAACGTTTTTGAGGGAAAGATTGTCGATACTGCATTTTATGAACAAGTCCCTGTGGCTACTTCATCTCAACTCTTCGTTAGTTTAGAAAGTGTTGGCCCTTTGCTTCGTATGGACAGCAATGGTGATAACCAAGAGGATTATGTTATTCCTCCTTCCTCATTGATAACCGCCAATCAGTCCCAAGACTTGCTTCCGCCCGTTTCTACCTCAACTCTTGCGGGGACAATGGGTGCGCCGGGAATGTATAGAAGCAAAATTCAAATAACTTTAAAAGCTGAAGATGTGGTGGTGCCGGGGTATGAGGCAGAAACTTCCGGCTTGTTAAATTTGAAATTTAGGCTGGATAATGCTTCAAGTGCGCCCTACTCGACCTATACCGGTCCTATTTCCCTTGAGAGCGAAGGCAAACATACCCTAGAATTCTACGCCACGGACAAAGCGGGCAATAACGAAGCCCCGCAGACACTTACTTTTACTATCGATAAAACCGCACCGGAGTTAGTTATGCAGTTTGATCAAAACCTTAAAGATTTAAGTTTTACGGCAAAAGATAACCTGTCTTTAGTGGAAAAAATTTCGCTTGCCGACCAGGACAACACCATAACGGCCACCGATGAAGCAGGTAACAAAACAGTGCTTACGCTTAAAGACAAAAACCGTAAAAACCTAATGAAAGCGGAAATTAAATCTCTAAGCTACAATGGCCAAAGTCAGGACATTAGCCGGAATAAACTGAATTTTGCCTGGGCATTTGACAAGAAGAAAAACTTGGAGCTGCTTTCTCAGAGTGTACAATCAAAAAAGAATTTTAATATTTTGGCGATTTTTGACGGCAAAAAAACCTCGCTTGTGGGTAGGGACAGCAGCGGGATAATTTTTAAGACTTTAAAGGGATTAGTTTTGTTGAAAATTTCCACCAATCAAGGCGATTTGGTATGGAGTTATTAAAAAAGCATATAATTCATATGACAAAAGGGCAGAAGATAGGGTTTTGGGCAGTGTTAGGATTATTTATAATTCCTGAGTTACTTTGGAGCCCGGTGGGGAATTTTATTTATGAATTGACACAGACGGGTCGTAGTGGCGGCACCCATCCTTTCCGAAATACTTTCTTGGAAGATAGTAGCAATATCAACATATTTAGCACCGTATTATTTATTCAGCTTTTAGGCCTGTTTTGTTCTACCGTGTATTTAATAATTATACACAACTCTGTAAAGAATAAATGGCTGTTGTGGCCTTCGGTGGTTATTCTTTTATTTGCGTCAGTTATAGTTTTTTATTTATTCGGCTTTTCCATAAACTTAAGAAGCATTGGCTTTTAAAG
>CAZLLX010000064.1:0-3124 GCA_964560805.1 uncultured Candidatus Saccharibacteria bacterium
TAAACACCCGCAAGTTTGATGAGAACGACATTGTTCCCGATCATCTTTTTTTATTATAGCAGGTTTTTTGTGGGGTGTCAAAATAGATATATTGACAAAAAAATAATGCTGGTTTAATATTGTATAGGCGCTTGGATGGGCTTGCCCTCTCACGGTCAATGTTTATCCAAACCGTAGCCAAGTGCCAACAAAACACATCGCTCAAAGCGGTGTTTTTTGTTAGCTTAGTCAACCTCAGGACTTCCGTAATGATATTTTCTTTTACCACTATTCTTATTAACTTTCCAAAATGGAATAATGCTCCAAAAATACTTTTGAGCCGAACCGGCTTGCTTAACAATTACTCTCACTCTAGTTCGATTTAATATTGCCACAAATTCATAATAAGTTACTTCTACCAACTCAAACTCGTTTCTATGATTTCTTCGATTCAATTCAAAAACTTTTTGTTCAGAAATACCCTGTACTGTTTTTGAAAGCTTAATAATTTCAGGCGCATATTTAAGAATCTTGAATCTAATAAACTGATCTGACTTTAGACGGGCATGATTTTTACTCTTAAACTTTAAATGCTCAAGCCCTTTGGCGTTAAATACAATCTTTTCCTGAAAATATGGGCAGTAGACCTCGCCAATATTCTTATAAAAAGATTCTCCCTGCATTTTTATTTCACAAAAATTTTTTAAATTATTCTCTTCCATTATATTGTAATCAAGATAATAAAATCGCCACATTCTAACAAATATATAATAGAAAGAAAAGTTTATATATGATAAGCAAACATCAACAAAGCTTCATCCGCCGATCGGCTGTGCACCGCGGTATTATTCTGCCGTAAGAAATCCCCAATTCTTTTTTGATTCTCATACACCGCCCGCAAATTATTCTGTCGCGAGCAAACCGATTCAATTTCATTAAGCGACACAATCAATTTCCCCGGCCAATAATCCGCCAAACCTTGCGCCACAGAAAGTAAGGCCAAATGCCCCAAATGCAATTCGCCCGACACATCCGATCCCACCATTATCAAAGTTTTATTTTTACCCGCCTTTGCCTTGCCAAAGCTTTCTGAAGCGACGGCAGGCGCCACTCTTCTTTTAGACCCCAAAACCACCTTCCGCTCCCTATCAAATTCTAAACTGCAAAGCTGCCCCCCCCCACGATCTTTTCGTCCTTTATGAGTTTATTATTCCAGGCTTGGTGTTTGTGCATGGGAATTATTTATTAGTAAAAAGATATTTAATATACATCCAGATCATTTTCAACAAACCAATCTTTTCATCTTTAAGCACCTCAATATTATTAAAGAAATAATTAAGAAAACCACCAACGAAAATTGATAGAACAACAGAAAAAATCAGAATAGCAACTTTGGATTGTTCGTGCCCTTCAGTATACAAATCATACGCGGCACTTGAAGCCAAATTAACCAAAAAACCCAAAACAGCTGCTAAAATAACAAATACCCAGTTCTTTATTAAATCTTTTTTGTCTTTATCATACATCACTTTCTATATTAAGTTGTTGTGGTAATTTTTGCAATCACAAAAAGACAAGACTTGAAATTAATGAGGACTTGAAACCGAGGCCTATAGTATAAACTTAGATTAATTGTTAGGAATATGTTCTTATGTAATAATTAGCATTTAAAATTAATGATTTTCTATTCCTCACAATGAAAAATAATAATAGAAACCCCCTCCCCACTTTATCAACAATAAAAAAGATACAAATAAAAAAAAATTTGATAGAATCACTCATAGGAGAATAATGTGTTAATAATTTTCATAAAATGAATAAGGAAAAAAAATTTGAATCAAATACTGTTGTGATTGGAGACAACATAAATTGCTTGAATGAGTTAATTAAAAATAATGTTAAGGTTGATATTATCTATATTGATCCTCCTTATAATACTGGAAAAAGTTTTTCATATAACGACAAGCGAGATTCCTATGATTGGTGTAAATTCATGGCCAAAAGATTGGAGTTAGCAAAACTTGTTCTAAAAATTGATGGAGTAATCTTTATATCAATCGATGACAATTCTTTAAGCGAGTTGAAAATTACTTGCGACGAGATTTTTAATAAAAATAATTTTCTCGGATTATTCATCACCAAACAGGCAGTTCGTAGTAATTCAAATCACATTAATACAATTCATGAATATGTTGTAGCCTATGCAAAAGAAAAAAAGAAACTAAGCCCCTTTCAGATCAAAAGGATTGATAATAAAAGTGATTCAATAATGATAAATGATCTATCAAGTAAAGTATTGAAAGAATTCAAGTTGCGGGGTAAAAAAAGTGCAGAGAAGCTACTTATGAAACTAAGTATTGATTATATGAACAAAAGAGGGATAACTTGGCTGAGAAATTATTCGCAAGTTGACGAAAATGGTGAGATTTTCTTTGCAAAAGACTTATCTGTTCCCGGCAAACCTGCTGACCTAGAGATACCAGAGATAAAAATAAAACTTCCCGCCCTAAAGACCAGAAAATGGTCATCACCCGAAAAAATCATTAGATTATATAAAAATAAATTGCTACACTTTAAGGGTAAAAGACCTTACGAAAAACACTATCTAAAAGATTCCTACGATAATGTTTCCTCAATACTTGATTTTTATTCAAGACAAGGAACGAATGACTTAAACAAAATCGGTTTACGAGATTTATTCGACACCCCCAAACCTGTAGAATTGATTAAATACTTAATTCGCATCGCAAGCCAAAAAAAAGATAGGGCATTGATACTGGATTACTTTGCAGGATCAGGCACCTCCGGTCAGGCAGTTATGGAAATCAATATTGAAGATGGTACTAAACATGTTTTTTGTTTATCTCAACTTAATGAAAAGATATCAGAAAATACAACACAATATAAGTTTGCCATAAAAAACAATATAAAACCCAGTGTGGATCAACTCATGATACACAGATTAAACGTGGTTAAAAATAAATTAAATTACGCTGAAGATTTCAGTATAATAAAGCTGATAACCTAATTTCTTTCAATATCAGTAAATGCTTTCTTAGTAAATACAGTAAAGCCGTTTGGTAATCTATCCATAATACCTGTTTCGGGATACGATACTGCTTTTTCAGGAATGAAAGAATGGGAG
>CAZLLX010000065.1:0-3101 GCA_964560805.1 uncultured Candidatus Saccharibacteria bacterium
TAACCGCGTTCATTCTTTCGTGCGGAAACAATCCTTCTTCAAGTCCAGTTATAAACACATATTCAAATTCCAAACCTTTGGCGGCATGAACGGTCATTAATTTTACAGCCTCCTCATTCTTTTCCAAAGAGTCTTGATCGGTTGCTAGCGCCGCCTCTTCTAATAATTTTTCAATACCCTCACCTATTGGTAAATAATCATATTTAATAGCCAAGGTTGCTAATTCTTTCATGTTTTCTAATCGTTCTTTATCTTCATCATTACCATCGCTTAATTCTTTTTCTAAACCACTTTCTTGAATCACATATTTAACCACTTCTGATGGTTTTTTTTCTAAAGCAATTTTACCAATATTTTTCAAAAGCTCAAAGAATTTATCAACTTTAATTCTTGTCGCTGCTGGAATTTCATTTTTTTGATCAGAAAATATTTTAAGAACAGTTACTTTTCCAATCCCTCGAGTTGGCACATTAATAATTCGTTTAATATCAGACATACTATCCGGATTCAAACCAGCGCGAATAAAAGAAATAATATCTTTTACCTCTTTTCGTTCAAAGAATTTTGTTCCAAGCACTTGATACGGCACGCTTTTAGTAAGAAAAGCTTCTTCTATAACTCGTGATTGAAAGTTGGCGCGATATAAAACGGCTATTTGGCTTGGTTTTATGCCTTTTTCAATTAATTCCTTGCTTTTGTTAGCAATAAAATGAGCCTCTTCATTTTCATTAAAGCCACAATACAAAGTAATTTTCTCGCCGGCTTCGTTTTTGGTAAATAAATTTTTCTCAACACGGTTGGTATTTTTCTTGATAATTAAATTCGCCACCGCCAAAATGTTTTGGGTTGAACGATAATTTTCTTCCAATAAAACCACTTTAGCTTCGGGATAATCTTTTTCAAAATTCAAAATATTTTTTATGTCTGCCCCGCGCCAGCTGTAAATATTTTGATCAATATCCCCCACTACGCACAAGTTTCGATTTTTTTGTGCCAACAATTTAGCAATCATATATTGCACCTGATTGGTGTCTTGATACTCATCAATATGAATATATTGCCAATGATTTTGATAACGTTCCAAAACTTCCTTATTGTTTTGTAAAAGCTTGTATGTTTTTAATAATAAATCATCAAAGTCCAGAGCTTTTTCTTCTCGAAGTCTTTTTTCATAAGCTGACCAAATTCTTCCCACTAATTCGTGATGGGCTGTCGTATTTTGCCCGCGAATTCCTTCTAGAAAGTCCTCAACCGTTTTTAAATTACTCTTTTCTCTGGAAATTATATTCAGATATTTACCTGGCTCGTGAAGTTTGGTATCAAAATCCATATTTTGGAGAATTTCTTTAACTGCTTTAAGTGAATCGCCTTTATCAAAGATTGAAAAGTGACGAGTCAAACCAATTTCTCGCGCATTTTCCTTTAAAACATGGACTCCTAGCGCGTGAAAAGTACAAATTAAGGGTTTATCTTGGAAAAAGTTGCTATTTAATTGGTGGTCGTGTTGCAGGGCATTAATTACCCGGTCTCTCATTTCTTTGGCGGCCTTGTTAGTAAAAGTAATAGCTAGGATTCGGTTTGGTTCGACGCCGTTTTTGATTAGGTTCATTATTCGGCAAGTAATAGTCTTGGTTTTACCAGCTCCTGCCCCAGCAAAGACTAAAAGTGGACCCTTTAGGTGTAAAACCGCCTCTTTCTGGCGGGGGTTCAGGCCTTCAAGGAAGTCGCTTTTGGCGTTGTTTTCGGTCATTTGACTATCATATCATATCTCAGGCCTAATCCTAATTTCAATTCCACCCTTATTCCTAGCCATATTTTAACAAAAGATATCCACAACTTATCCCCCAGACCATTGTTTATAGCCATATTTTATGATATTATATAAAGGTAGGCGGTTTAACTGCTTGTTCTGTTGGTTTTACATAAAACGACTGAAAAACTTGCCTCAACTATGTCTTTTGATTTCTCAAAACTTGATCAGACTATCTGTCGGGCTTCAATTGTGAAGTCTATTTTGTATTTTTCATTGGTTTTTGTTTGTATATTGATGCCGTCTGTGTCTCACGCCGGCATTTTTTCATTTTTTAGCCAGGTTCTCGGCGTTACCGAGGCAGCAGTAGAACCCGAAAGCTTTATTGAATCAAGTTCGCAAACAATTCCTTTACTTGAACCAGCTATTGCTCTTGATCCATCAATTAAGCCAGATGTAGAAATTGCCGTTGTTGGTAATGAGGCCTTATTGCCAGAGGTTGGACCCTCTACCCTGCCGCCTGATAAAATTGAGGTTAATAGCGGTCAAATTAGCGTATATGTTGTGCATGCCGGAGATACGGTGTCGGATATTGCTAAAATGTACGATGTGTCAGTAAACACAATTCTTTGGGCAAATGATTTGGCAAAGGGTAGTCCATTAAAGGCGGGCCAAAATTTGGTTATATTGCCAATGACTGGTGTACTACACACAGTCACCAAGGGAGATACCTTACAGTCAATTGCTAAAAAATATAATGCTGATGCCTCTGATATTGCTTTGTTTAACGACATTAAGCCATCAGAAACCTTGGCCTTGGGTAGTACGGTTGTTGTGCCTGACGGTGAAAAATCATTCTCAACCAGACCATCAAGTACTGGTAAGCCGACTTCCCGTTTGATCAGTGGTTCGGGTGGTCCTGATTTGGGCGATTATTACCAAAGACCATTTGCGACTGGTCATAAGACGCAGGGGTTGCATGGCTATAACGGGGTTGATTATGGTATGCCTGTTGGAACAGAGTTGTATGCAGCGGCTGGAGGTACGGTTATTATTAGTAAAAATTCTGGCTACAACGGTGGTTATGGTAATTATGTAGTTATTCAACACCCAAATAATACTCAAACAGTTTATGGCCATATGACCAAGACGATTGTTGCCGTTGGTCAGACTGTGACCCGTGGTCAAATTATCGGTTATTCTGGTAATACTGGTAATTCAACTGGTCCGCACTTACACTTTGAGGTTCGTGGCGCTAAAAATCCATTTTAGTTTGGCATGGCTTTTGTTATAATGGATTCATGATTATAAGAAGTTCAAATAGATCCGGTTCAATTCCAAGGCGTGATGA
>CAZLLX010000066.1:0-3085 GCA_964560805.1 uncultured Candidatus Saccharibacteria bacterium
GCGACCGAGCTTTCAGTTTGTCCTGATTGTGGTGCTAAAAAACTTAATCATCGGGTTTGTTCGGCTTGTGGTAAATACAAAGGCCGAGTTGTTATTGATGTTATGGCCAAGGTTGCTAAAAAAACCAAAGCTAGCAAGAAAGAAGCAAAAGAAACCAAATAAACAAGAAGCCACCACCCGGTGGTTTTTTGCTATTCCATTTTTTTTATTAATGGTGTATAATACTTGAAGTAACTAAAATTGTTATTTACATGGCAAACAGGCATATTGCAAGATCAATAGCGCTTCAAGCACTTTTCGAAATTGATTTTCGAAGCGATGTTGTTGTTGATATTGAAGAGGTAATCACTCGTGATGCAGAGGAATTTGCAAACGATGTTGTAGACCTTGGTTTCGTTCGGTCACTTATTTCTGGTGTTTTGGGTAAAAAATCGGAAATTGATTTGGTGATTGAAAAAGCCGCTCCTGATTGGCCATTAGATAAAATTTCTATTATTGATCGAAACGTTTTACGCATTGGTCTTTTTGAATTGCTTTTTGGTGATGCTAAAGAAGTTCCAGCCAAAGTGGCAATAAATGAAGCAATTGAATTATCAAAAAGCTATGGTGGTGAAAAAAGCAGCAAATTTGTGAACGGAGTTTTGGGCTCGGTTTACAAAGAATTGGGCGAGCCAGACAAAGACGCTGTTTCACCTAAAAAGAAAAAGATTCCCGATATTCCTTTTGAAAAAATGCCAATTGAAAAATTGGGTGGGGCCGTGGTTTATGCCGAACACGAAGGTAATTTCTATTTGGCCCTAGTCCACGATGTGTTTGGTTATTGGACCTTATCAAAGGGCGGTTTGAAACCAGAAGAAAAAGATACCGAAGGTGTTAAGCGGGCTATCAAAGAAGAAATTGGTTTGGACGTAGAAGTTTTTGATGAAATTGGCCGAAATGAATATATCGCGAATAATCCAGAAAAAGGTAAGATTCGAAAACAAGTAGTCTATTTTTTGGCTAAAGGTGAATATAAAGATTTAGTTTTAGAAAAAGGTAATGGAGGATTAGATGAAGTGCGTTGGTTTAAAGTGAACGAGGTTCAAGATATCAAAACCTATGGTGATATCTTGCCATTTATCACCAAAGCCATCTCACTTGTGGCCTCTAAATAGTTTCTTGACTTTTACTTGGCTGAGGAGTAAAAAGAATAATATATGATTAAAAGAAGTTTACCAGATTTTGCCAAATTTGAAGAGATAATTGGTTTAACCTTTAAGAATAAAGAGCTTCTTCGTCGGGCTTTTACCCACCGATCTTATTTAAATGAAAATCGAGCTTTAGAATCATCACACAATGAAAGACTAGAATTTTTGGGTGATGCGGTCTTGGAATTGATGGTTACCGAATATCTTTTTGAAAAGTATCCAGACAGTAATGAGGGGGATCTAACCGCTTTTCGAGCATCGCTCGTGAATGCTATTACTTTGTCTGAAGTGGCTCAAAAAATAAATGTGAATGATTATCTGCTACTTTCAAAAGGGGAAGCCAAGGATACCGGTAAGGCTCGTCAATATATTTTAGCGAATACCATGGAAGCAATCATTGGTGCTGTTTATTTGGATCAAGGCTATGATGCCGCTAAATATTTTATTGCTAAAAATCTCTTCCATCTAATTGATAAAATTGTAGAGGAAAAAACTTGGATTGATGCGAAAAGTAAGTTCCAAGAAAAAGCTCAGGAAAAAGAAAGCACTACTCCGGCTTATAAAACCATCAAGGAAGATGGTCCTGATCATGATAAACATTTTACCGTGGCGGTCTACTTGAATAAAGATAAAATTGCCGTCGGTGAAGGTAAATCTAAACAAGAGGCCGAACAAGCGGCCGCTCGTAATGCCTTAGAGGCAAAAAAGTGGTTGTAAATTAGCCCTAAAAGCGATAAAATATAGGATATGTTAAAGAGTATTGAAATCTCGGGGTTTAAGTCTTTTGCGAGAAAAAGTGTTTTGAATTTTAATACTCCTATTTCAGCGATTGTGGGTCCAAATGGTTCGGGTAAATCAAATGTCGCCGAAGCGTTCAGGTTTGTGTTGGGTGAACAATCAATTAAATCTTTGCGTGGTAAACGCGCCGAAGATTTGATCTTTAACGGTGGAAAAGATGCACCACGGGCCAACCGTGCTTCAGCCAAGGTCACCTTTGATAATTCCAAAAGAATTTTAAATTTGGATTTTGATGAAGTTTCAATTGAACGTGTTGTTCATCGCGATTCAGTTTCTGAATATTTTATTAACGGCTCGGCCGTGCGTTTAAAAGATATTATCGAACTTTTGGCTTCGGCCCATATCGGTGCTTCTGGTCATCATATTATTTCCCAAGGTGAAGCTGACAAAATTTTGAATGCTAATCCCAAAGAAAAACGTGAAATTATTGAAGAAGCTTTGGGTTTGAAAATCTATCAATACAAGAAAGAAGAAAGCCGTCGCAAATTAGAAAAGACTGAGGAAAATATTAAACAGGTTGAATCACTACGTCGAGAAATTGCTCCGCATATTAAATTCTTAAAAAAGCAGGTTGAAAAGATTGAGAAAACCATTGAAATGCAAAACGAATTAAAAGTTTTGTATCGCGAATATTTTAAACGTGAAGAAAAATATTTGAAGCTAACTGAAGAAATTTTAAAACAAGAAAAAGCCGAGCCTTTGGTAATTTTGGCCAAATTAGAAAAAGAATTAAAAGAAGCCAAGGAAACATTAGAGCGATCCGAAAGCCGAGATGTAAAAAGTGCAGAAATTATCGAAATCGAACAAAAGCTTCGCGAGGAAAGAAATCTTAAAGATTCTTTGACTCGTGATATTGGTCGTTTGGAAGGAGAAATTAATTCACTTGATCGCTTACTTAAAAAACAAAAAGAAGCTTCACAAGCCGTTGAATCAAAAATGGTAAATTTGTCGGCGGTTGAGAATGTGGTTCGTTCGGTGAATTTGGAAATTGATGAAACCAATAATTCAGAAGACTTGGGTAAATTACGTTTGGCGATTTCTAAAATTAAGGAATTACTTAAGCAATTTATTGAAAACAATCGATCGGTGGAAAGTGTGTC
>CAZLLX010000067.1:0-3057 GCA_964560805.1 uncultured Candidatus Saccharibacteria bacterium
GGCCAATTTTTATTTTTGACAAAATTGTGCTATAATAAAGGCAAATAAGCCTCAATGTTTAGGTTGAAACAGTATAGTATTTTGTGGAAATATAGAGTTTAAAAAAATAATTCTAAATATGAACCAAACTTTTCGTTTTAAAAGTTTCCCCTCCCCAGGTTGGCTTATTCCGCTTTTGATACCAGTAATAATTTTATACTTTGGCTATGTGCCTACAATCTTTGATGCTTTAGGGTTAAATTTTAGCCAAGACAACAAATTTGTCGTTGGCATTTTATTTTTGCTGCCTTTGTATTTTATTTACTATCTTGTAAGTTATGGTGTGCAGGCTTATTTAAAAACCAATTCATACTTGGAAATAAATGGCGAAATTTTAAACTTAATAATGTTGTCCAAGACAAAATGGAATGTTCCTATTAGTGCAATTACACAAATGGATAATACTCAAGGACACCGTTCTGTAAAATCTGACTTTTTAAAAGTGGCTCTTTCAAGACGTGCCAGTGCAAGCTTAATCGGGTTTAACTTTGTCGCAAACAACCAAATTTATGAAGTTAAACCCATATTGGATAACTTTGAAAATTTTAAGCAAACTATAATAAGTTTAAATCCCAATATAAAATTTGAAGAAGTAACTGCTAAAGCCAATGTGGATTTCTACAATATGGACTTAGGCAAAGCCTTGCAAGAAAAAGCTCCTGTGCTAACGGGTGTAGGAAAATTTATTTCAAAACTAAACTTTGTTTCGGCTTTTATTATTTTATTACTTATAGTTTTAGCCTTAATAACTTGGTTAGTCTTAGCTACTAACTAAAATAATAATTAAGTTAAAAATATGGAACAAACAATGCAAGTGCCACAACCACAAAATCCCATGCCAACACCACAGTCTACTAAACCATTACTATGGACAGCTGTTGCGGCTGGCGTGTTAATAGCCCTACATTTTATATACGATTTCGCAGTTTATACTGGAACAGTCCCACAAAAAACTGTTCCTGTTATTACAATTTCGCTGTTTGTGGTTGAGTTAATTTTGGTAATTTACCTGATAGTTAAAAAACCATTTATCGGTTTACTGTTTTTGGCGTTAATGATAATTAACGTTTTCATTAATATACCAATGGTAAAATTTGCTGTAACGCATACAGCTACACAGAAAGCCTTACAAGGAGACCAAACAGCAACTAAAAATCTTAGTCCCAGCGAAGGTTTGAAAGTTTTAAACCAAGAGGCAAATAAAATAAATCAGCTAAACACTCAGTCTGGTAAACTTTGGAACTCCCCAGCTCCTGATTTTGCTAATATGAACAATGAGCAATTTCAATCTTTTCTACAAAAGCTCCTTGATACCTATGAAGAAAGAAAAAAGGTTATTGAAACTTTTAAGTCTGACTATGAAAAATACAAACAATATATCGATGTAAAGCCAGGGGAAACGCCAGGATTTGATAAAATGTATGCTTGGGATTTTGTATCACCTTCAGCAATTGCTTGTTATGAAGCTCAATATAATACCCAAGTGCCAATAATTAAAAGCTCTCAAAAAATCAATTACGATACCCTTACATCAGAAAAAAAGAGCACTTACTATGAAGATGTGTTTTATCCAGGCATTATAGAGTCAGATAAAGTTTGTAGAAATTTTTAAAAGTTTTACAAAACGAAAGGCGGCCGCAGAAACTTCATTGTGGTCGCCTACAGACTACATAACCAAAATTTTGCTATAATCAAGGGGCTTACAAGCCTCTTTTTTATTAAAGCCCCCTCTATGACACCAGAAGAAGAACTGCATAAAGCAGTTTGGCAAATTCTTGCCGAAATAAAACAGGAACAATTAGCCACCCCCGACGATGAGTGGATTATTATTGATACTAATACGAATGTGCGAGAACGAGCGGTGAGAGTTCTTATTAACACAGGAAGTATTAAAGCGTTAGATTACTCATCTTCTCTTTTAACCTCATCAAGACAACTCATACAGAGCCTAAATGGCATCTACCCCAAACCTACTGGCTATAAAGTTGAACCAATACCTCAAAAGTTTGACCAAATTTACGAGATTTATAGCAAAATTTTTGACCATGATTATAGCCAAGACGAAATTAAAAACCTTACGGAAAAAGTCCGTGAACTAACACAATTGGCTAAGGAAAAAATTAGTGAAAATAAAAATACTTTATCAGTCGCAGATAAGAAGAAGCTCTTTATTTTGGACAGATTAAGAGAAGAATGGGATTTAACACCAAAAAGCAACAGCGACCCTAACTACTCCTATTATTCAAGAGAAACCAAATTGGCGCACGATAAATACTGGTCTTGGATGAAGCAGTGCGGCATTAACGACTGGTATGAAATGGAAAATATACTAAAAATTCTTCAACAGGACGGTTTAATTTTTAGATTTGAAACCCATAGCGAATATGAGTAGCATTCTTACAATCAAATTTTCTAATGACTTTGAAAAACGTTATACCCAATATAGAGAAAAAATTTTGGGTAGTTCAGCGACTGAAAAATCACAGCCGAAACCTACTGTCTTAGCTAACCCAAAAAATAAGGCTTTAAGTGCTCAATTAAAACACGGCCTACTAACACTTAATGAAAGCACGGGGTTAGTTCAGCTTAACGAAGTCAAAGATAATATCAATCCCCAGAGCCAAGAGTTTATAGTCTTGCGTAAATTGATGAGTAGTGAGGAATATCTGGCTACATATGCGGATTTGCTTGGAGATAAGCCCTCAAAAGACGACAAACGTAATCTCGGTTTTGTCATAAGAAATATCAAAGAGATTTTAGGCATTTTACCTAAAGAGAAGTCTAAAAATATAGACTGCATTAAAAACATTAAAGGGCACGGATATAAACTGATAACTTAGCACAATCAAAGCACACTGGCTCTACATTAAAGCCACAATAATAGCACTTTCATTCCGTCCCAATTTACAACACGAACCTATAAAGTCAAAGCATAAACGCTTTGACTTTTTTCTTTTCCAACTAAGGGCAAATTGTGCAGCTGCCTAAAGCTTAAGGTTCACTCATAGAGGGGGTATT
>CAZLLX010000068.1:0-2992 GCA_964560805.1 uncultured Candidatus Saccharibacteria bacterium
CTACTACCCCACAAATCATGAAAAGTATAGCAATTTGGGTAACTGATCAAATCAAGAACTACGAGGAACAATTTGGAGAAATTGATATGACACCTCCAGGTATCCAAAGTCCTATACAGATGGCAGATCTAGGTAAGTCAGATAATAAATAAAATGGAAAAAGAATTTACTCAAATACAACTCGGTTTATTTTTTCAGACAGATTTTACTGGTCAATTTGAAAATGCTTCACTGCTCATAAAAGAAAAATTTGAAAATGCTAGCAGTCAAATACTGGGGATACCAGATGGTTTTCCCTCAGATGCTCCACGCTTAATTATAAAATCAGAAAAGGTTAATATAAATCTTTCAAAAAATAGAATCGATTTCTTCTCTAAAGATAAAGAATTTATATCAAATAATATTGATAGTATATTTTATATAATCAATAAACTTTCACTTAAAATTGGAAGGATTGGAATTGTTTTAAATTATTTTCAAGAAATAAAAATTGAGGATTTTAAAGATATATTTACCAAAGAAAAAATTTCAGTTATAAAAAATCTTACAGATGTGATGGTTCGTTTAAATGAAGTAACAGAGGTTGATGGTGTGAAAGTAAATAATTCTCAAATTTATGCTTCAGTTATACGTGCAATAAATGGTTCAACTCAAAAAGGATTCATTATAACTAGAGATATAAATACTCTTATTGAGGAAACAAAAATAAATGATTTTACACAAGAAAAAGTTCTGACCTTTTCTAAAGCAGCAATAGAAAAAACTAAAGATGTAATATTTTAATTTATGGATATATTGTTGCCAAAATCAAGTACGGGTGGAAATGAAGATAACTGGCAAACGGTTGAGCATTCTTTTACTACTACCCAAAAAGAACAAATAAAATCATATGCCGAGTATATATCTTTGTTGGGAACTAAAACACGAGAGATTGAAGGTAAAGTAGCTGAGATTTACTTGCTAAAAGACGATATATTGAAGTCAAAAAAAGACGCACAAGAAGCATTAGATAAAATAAAGGATACTCACGCTCTGGTAATTTTTGGCTTTTTTGCATTATTACTAGTTGTGATTGGTATATGTTACGGTTACTGGCAATTCGTATTCGATTCAAGCCGAAATGAAGATTATAGATATGGAGTTATGCAAAAGATAAATGATCAGAATAAAGACTTAGAAAATTTAAAGAAATGTTTAAAGGGTGGGGGATGGAATATTTGTTTTTAAAAACTACTTCATCCATAATTATCACAATCCTGGTAACAAATCAGAATATTTGTTAAGTCGGTGGAAAATGGTGTCAGCCACCATTTTACTGATACATACGTCGACATGAAAAAAAGAACCACCTCAAAAAACCCTGCGGTCAAAACACAGAAAGGAATGGTCTTCGGCGTTTTTGATGGGTTACACAAAGGTCACCAGTATTTGTTAAACGAAGCATCAAAGAAGTGTGATAATTTAATTGTGGTTGTAACACCAGACAGTGTGGTTAAGGCCATGAAAGGACGGTCTCCACAAAAAAACTTGCCAGAGATAATATTGGCAATTAAAACATATAACTCTAAATTTCAAGTCGTGGCCGGAGATGAACATATCGGCTCATGGCAAGTGTTTGAAAGATATCCTTGTGATGTGGTCTATTTGGGATATGATCAACAAAATATTGGCAAGGTGCTAGAAGCGATTGATGTCCGACATGAATACTTGAAACCATATAAGCCCGAAAAATATAAAACGAGTATTTTAATTAAAAAATCGGCACTATGAGAGAAAATGTTGAAGTTTGGACTCTACCATTTTTATTAGTCTACTTTTTCTGTGTTGCTTTTGGAATAATTTTTGAGCCACTTGGAATTTTTGGTATTATTTTGTCTGGCTTGATTGCTTACTTTATCATCGGAGCAATAATCGGTTTAATAATAGGGAAATTAAAAGCTCGGGCTAAGACAAAATAAAATATAATTTTTCTATATTGATTTATTTATAATATATGTTATAATAGTATCAGGTAACAAAGGAGACCTTTAGTGAATGAAACATGCTTGAGTATCGCAAGGGCAATCGCCCTGATCGTCCTTACTCGCTATCGCAGTATTTGCGTGGCGTGCAATCGCCGAGATTATCATGAGTTGTCCATCTTGTTTTTTCTCAGTCTGTTTCCAGACGAGAAGATTACATTTGCGGCGTTATGTAAGCAGTTTGACGCAGCGCCAGCAACGATCAATGATCGTTTGGCCAGACTTGAGTCTGCGGGATTGGTGACTTATCTTGAAAAGAGTGGTCGTAATCGCACGCTGGTTCTAACTGACGCTGGGAAAAGTGCGGTACAGCGCAGTCTCGAGATTGAAGGCGGATGCATCAAACATATTTTCCCTCACGTTAATCCTGAGGATTTGACGAGGTTGGCAGAATTGCTGACCAAGATCAGTCCACAGATTATGCAGGGATTTAAAACCGATGTGTTCGGACCCTATTACTGAGTTTTTTGTTTAAAGCCGCCCCTTGAGAAAGGGCGGCTGAAGTGTTTTTGTGTTACAATATATTTATAATATAATCAAAATAAATGACTGAATTAGAAGTTAAAAATTGTTTTAAGTTAATAGAAATATGAAAATTTTAATCACCGGTGTAGCGGGGACGGGAAAATCTACTATCATTAAGGCTTTGAACGAGCGGGGAATAAGAGCAATTGATTTACATGATGTACCCGGCTTATTTTATTGGCGGGATATTAAAACTGGGCAGAAAGTTGAATACACACCAGTTAAGTCAAAGGCGGAATTCGGGACTGTTGACCGAACCTGTGATTTTGAGAAGCTTAATAAAATTTTTGAAGAAGATCCCAATGTAATAGTGGCCGGGGTAACGGGTGGCAGTAGTCAGAAACAATTTTTGGATTTTTTTGATAAAATTATTTTGTTACAAGGTACGCCAGGAAAATGGTGTCAGCCACCATTTTACTGACACACATAACTACATGAAAAAAAGA
>CAZLLX010000069.1:0-2902 GCA_964560805.1 uncultured Candidatus Saccharibacteria bacterium
GTGTATCTAACCAAAACCTCCACTTGTAAAGATTGTCGAGGTACCGGAGCAAAAACTGGTACAGAAATGCATACTTGTAACGATTGTAATGGGCGCGGAAAGGTGAAAGTGGCTCAGCGATCATTCATGGGCTCGTTTGTAACGGAAAAAATGTGTACCAAGTGTAATGGTTCGGGTAAAGTGCCAAAGGAAAAATGCTCCGCTTGTCGTGGTGCTGGTGTAGTTAATAAACCTGAACAATTTAAAATCAAAGTGCCAGCCAATATCAATGACGGCGAAACTTTGCGTTTGACTGGAGCAGGCGAAGCAATTACTGGTGGCCAATCCGGAGACCTGTATATAAAAATTAGCGTAAAATCCGATAAAGTTTTTGAAAAGCAGGGAACTGATTTGGTTATGACTTTGCCAATCAAACTGACTGATGCTTTGCTTGGAACTAAAATGGATATCAAAACTTTGGACGGAAATATAGAATTAAAGATTCCAGAAGGAATCGCTTATGGTGAAATTTTGCGCGTGAAAGGCAAGGGAGTACCAAAACCAAATGGCAACCGTGGTGATCTCTTGATTAAAATAAATATCACCACCCCAAATCGCCTTTCCCGTCAGGCTAAGAAACTAATTGAAGAGTTGAAGAATGAAGGTGTATAGTATATAATAATTTTCTTATGCTTAAAAAAACTGAGGCTAATATTAAAATTAGCCAAATATTAAGCCATTTTTGGAAAGGGGTACTACCAGTCAAAAAATACTTTATTGTTTCATACATTACGTATTTTATTGCTGGACTTGTGGGTATTTTTATACCTATCTATTACAAAAATTTCTTTGATTCACTTTCGTCTGGACAACATCCTGTTTTGTTGATCGACAGCTTAATTAAAATTATTTTAGCTATCGGAGTCCTTCATTTAATTGTATGGGTACTTTGGCGTAGCTCTGACCTCTTTTACAATTATATGATGTCTAAAGCCACAGCGAAACTTAAGCAAAATTCTTTTGATTATATGCTTAAACATTCCTATAGTTTTTTTGCTAATAATTTTTCTGGTAGTTTAGTCCAAAGAGTTAATAGATTCACCCGGGCTTTTGAAGTCTTAAGTAATAGTTTTGTCTATCAGATTTTTCCTCTTTCAATTACGGTTGTTGGTTCGGTTGTAATTACTTGGTTTGTTACCCCGGTCGTTTCAGTAGTTATAATGGTTTGGGTTCTAATTTTTACGACTTTTAATATTTTGTTTTCTCGTTGGAAATTAAAATATGATATCATCGTGGCGAACGCTGATTCTAAAACAACTGGTTATCTGTCAGATAGCATTACTAATAATAGCGCAATTTCTTTGTTTACTGGTTTTGCCTATGAATCTAAGTCATTTCAGGAAATTACTAATGATCAAGCTAGAAAGACCAGATTTTCTTGGTACCTTGGAGATGCCGTTGATGCGGTTCAAGCTCTATTGATCATTTTAGTAGAATTTTTGGCTTTTTATTATATTTTGAAATACTGGAAGGAGGGTTTGGCCACAATTGGTACTTTTGTTTTAGCTCAAACTTATATTATTTATGTTGCCCAACAATTATGGGGATTAAATAAAGTTATTCGATCAATTTATCAAAGCTTTGCTGACGCTAAAGAGATGGTCGAAATATTGGAGTTGCCTCGAGAGATAAAAGATATACCAAATGCTAAGAAAATTAAGGTGTTCAAGGGTGAAATTAATTTTGTTAGTGTTACCTTTAATTTTAACGAAACCAGAGAAGTCTTGAGTGATATAGATTTAATGATTAAAGGAGGTGAGAAGGTTGCTTTAGTTGGTGCTTCTGGTGCTGGTAAAACGACTTTTGTTCGTTTAATTATGCGATTATACGACTTAACTAAAGGCCGAATTGAAATAGATGGTCAAGATATTCACACCGTTACTCAAGATAGCTTACGTGAATCAATTAGTTTGGTGCCTCAGGATCCGATTTTATTTCATCGTACTTTGATGGAGAATATTCGTTATGGTCGTCGTGAAGCCACTGATGATGAAGTAATTCAGGCGGCAAAACTGGCTCATTGCGATGAATTTATTGATAGTCTGCCTTTAAAATACGAAACTTTGGTGGGTGAGCGCGGTATTAAATTGTCAGGCGGAGAAAGACAGCGAATTGCTATTGCCCGTGCGATTTTGAAAAAAGCTCCAATTTTGATTTTGGATGAAGCTACTTCAAGTTTGGATTCTCATTCCGAGGTCTTGATTCAAGATGCTTTGGATAATTTAATGAAAGGTTGTACAACGATTGTTATTGCACACCGACTTTCAACTATTCGCAAAATGGATCGTATTATCGCGCTTGAAAACGGTAAAATCATCGAAGATGGTACTCATGATGATTTAATCAAACAACCAAACGGCTTGTACAAAAAACTTTGGGAATTGCAAGCTGGTGGGTTTGTGGGGGAGGGATAGAGGGTGTATAATATTATAATAATAAAATTTTTAGTGTAAATGACAAGTATCAATCTTATTTATTTAAATATTACATTAATTATTCAATAAAAATAAAAATATGACCTGGTTTCTTATCGCACTAATTGGACCTCTGCTGTATGCCATGACGAATTATGTTGATAAGATTCTTTTAGAAAAGATTTTTAAAAATGGCGGTGTTGGTACGATTTTACTTATTTCTTCACTTATCTCGTTCTTTGTCCTACCAATTATTTTATTTATAGATAGAACAGTTCTTGATGTTAATATTTATAGAATTTTGATTCTTGCAACAGTAGGGGTTTTAAACGTCCTTGTTTTGTGGTTTTATCTGATTGCCCTTCAGGATGAGGAGGCTTCGGTTGTGGTTGTATTTTACCAACTCGTCCCAGTTTTTGGTTCAATATTGAGTTATTTTATTTTAGGTG
>CAZLLX010000070.1:0-2876 GCA_964560805.1 uncultured Candidatus Saccharibacteria bacterium
GAAATGGATATCACAACGGTCTTCGGAACCGTTATTGTGGGTTCGAGTCCTACTGAGAGCACACATTAAAATGTCTCTTTATATCCACAAGGAAGATAAGGTAAATATTCCACCCGAAGTTTTAAAAGTCGTAAAAACCTTGCAAAATAAGGGTTTTGAGGCCTATTTGATAGGTGGTTGTTCGCGTGATTTGCTTTTAGGCCGTAAACCGAAAGATTGGGATGTAACCACCAATGCCAAACCCGAAGAAATTATTGCTCTTTTTCCGGATACTTTTTATGAAAATACTTTTGGTACCGTTGGTGTTGTTAACAAAGATTTGCCTGGCCAAGAACCATTAAAGGATGAAACGTTACGAACAATCGAAGTTACTCCTTATCGATTAGAATCAGAATATTCAGATAACCGTCGGCCAGATAATGTCACTTTTAGTCAAAATCTGGAAGACGATTTAAAGCGTCGTGATTTTACAATTAATGCGATTGCCCTAAAACCAACTGAAAGTGGTGGGGGAGAATACTTGGATTATTATGATGGCTTACGAGATTTATTGCAGAAAAAAATTCGCACCGTGGGTGAAGCAAAAGATCGTTTTAACGAGGATGGTTTAAGAATTATGCGCGCCGTGCGTTTAGCGACCGAGCTTGAGTTTGAAATTGATAAAAAAACCGAACAAGCGATTATTGACAGGGCGGATTTGTTGAAAAATATCTCCCGAGAACGAATCCGTGATGAGTTTATTAAAATATTGATGTCCGATAGTCCAATGAATGGCCTTGTTTTAAGCCATAAATTGGGCATTTTGAAGCATATTGTACCGGAATTAGAGGTAGCAGTCAGTATCGAACAGAGCCGATCTCACGTTTATGACGTTTTTGAGCATAGTTTGAGGGCCTTACAGCATGCAGCAAGTAAGAAATACACCCTGGAAATGCGTTTATCTGCCTTGTTTCACGATATTGGTAAACCAGCCACCCGACGTTGGGACAAAGAGGCGGGAATCTGGACTTTCTATGGACACGAGGTAGTTGGCGCCCGAATGACCGAAAAAATACTAAATGATTTGCGTTTTCCTAAGAAAATCATTGAAAAAGTCGTGAAACTGGTGCGTTGGCATATGTTTTTCTCGGATACCGAGCAAATTTCACTTTCGGCCGTCCGTCGAATCATCTCGAGCGTAGGCAAGGACAATATTTGGGATCTAATGAATTTGCGAGGTTGCGATCGTATGGGAATGGGCCGTCCGAAAGAAAACACTTATAGGGTACGGAAATATCACGCCATGGTGGAAGAGGCGATGACTGACCCAGTATCGGTTGGCATGCTTAAAATTGACGGAAAGGGGGTAATGGATGTTACACACGAAACTCCGAGTCCCAAAATTGGCTTTATTTTGCACGCTCTTTTGGAAGAAGTACTTGAAAATCCGGCCTTAAATACCGAGGAATACCTTAAAAAACGCAGTAAAGAATTGATAAAATTGGACATTGTCGAACTTAAAAAGCTGGGTGTGGCAGGAAAAAAGACAAAAGAAAGGGAAGAAGATAAGAAAATCGAGGAAATTCGTAAGAAACACTGGGTTAAATAGGAAATTTATATATGAAAAACCGCCCCGTGCTTGTTAAATCATAGTCGGATGACTAACATTGCTTAGAGCGGTTGTGAAATCCGTCCAAGCATCAAATTGATTTTAAGGGTAGCCGGATGGCTATGTACCCTAATGGTTTGATTTGGACAATTTCCATTCGATGCTGCAGGCATCGTACTAACACTGACATTTATAAAGAACACTTTGCTTCCGGAACGGAAGCAGGAGTATTATTTTGCTTCCAAACCGAACCTGATGTTATTATATACCCACGTCAAAGACACGTAAAGGACATACCTGTGGATAACTTTTTTCTTTGTCCTTTATAAAGGACACTCAGACAAAATGAAAAGGAACAGTAGAAACACGGCTAATTTAAATGCTAAATTAGCCGTGTTTTTATTTACTTAGTTTAAATTAAAAATCGCTTGACAGATATAGCACATACGCTATACTGATAATGTACTTTTATTCATCCGAATCAAAGTATAGTCTGGTATCATATGTTCATGCCTTCTTGGCAGCCCGACTTAAAACTAATCATATTGTTCTTTCTTCTCTGTTCCCTGATCTCTCCGCTACGGCGTTGAGATCACTCGTCGATGTTGCTCCGGCAACCGACACTTTCCCCGCAGGCGCCTCACCAGGTGCCTGCTTTTTATTCTTTAACTTTTAATAAATAGCCCTCACTTAATCACCAACATCACCGGGCAATGATCCGAGCCAAAAACGTTGTTCAAAATTTCGGCGACTTGGATTTTCTTTTTCAAATTATCAGACACAAAGAAATAATCGATTCTCCAACCCACATTACGTTCACGAGCAAAAGTTTTCATATCCCACCAACTGTATTTAATTTCACCGGGATGTAAAAAACGGAAAGTATCAATGTAACCAGCAGCAGTTACCTTATCAAGCCAATCACGTTCAATACGTAAAAAACCAGTATGATCGGAATTTTCTTTTGGTCGAGCCAAATCAATTTCATTATGAGCGGTGTTTACATCTCCACAGAAAATAATTTTCTTGCCTTGCTTGCGCCATTTTTCAATTTTCTTAAAGAAAGCATCGTAAAACTCTAATTTATATTTCAAACGCTTTGGATCTTCACCGCCGTTAGGGAAGTAACCGTTACACAAAATAAAATCTTTGAAGTGTAAAATCAGCATTCGTCCTTCTTGATCAAGTTCCTTTTTATCGCCCAAACTATACTCAACTTTCGTTGGTTTAATTTTAGTAAAAACTGCCACGCCAGAATAACCCTTGCGCATTTTGGAATGGTCAAAAT
>CAZLLX010000071.1:0-2811 GCA_964560805.1 uncultured Candidatus Saccharibacteria bacterium
CAGTTTACTTTATTGGTAACGATCTAAACTCGGCTTATTCAAAAGAATTCTGTGGCGGTCCGCATGTTTCAAATACAAGCGAGCTTGGCACCTTCAAAATCGCCAAAGAAGAAGCAGTTTCCGCCGGCGTGCGCCGAATTAAAGCCACACTAAACTAATTTCTGTTTGCGACAGTATTCTAATTGTATTATAATAATAGTATGTCGTTCTTTGCGTCATTTAAAAAACGCGATAATTATTCATTGATATTCAATATCGGCAGTGGTAGTGTGATTGGCTCATTGGTCAAGGTCACAGAAAAAACCGGTGTTGATGTTTTATGTTATACAAAAGAACAAATTCCTTTTGAACAAAATTTGTCGCCTGAAAAGTACATGGCTAACTTAAAGATTGCCACTACCAAGGTTGGAGAGAAACTTCACACCGAAGGCGTTAAAAAAATAAATCACGGTCTGGAAAAGCCAATCAAAATCTACCGATCATATTATCTTTTTTCAAATCCTTGGTGTACCTCTCAAACCAAGACTTTTAAAATTAGAGAAAACAAGCCAGTCAAACTTTCGGATAAATATATTAACTCTTTAATTCAAAAGCAAGAACCAACGACTCCTGCTGGTGAAAAGTTGATTGAAAATCATATTGTTCAAGTAAAAATAAATGGTTACGTTCTAAACAAATTTGAAAATATAAAAACTAAGGAGGCTGAAATTTCATTTATGACTTCTTTTGTAAATAATGAAGCTCTTAAATTGATTGAAGAAGCTGTCGCTAAGACTTTTATAACTGTAGAAAATGTTTTACACTCAAATACTTTAGCTTTGTTTTCTACCGTCCGTGATTTGTTCCCAAATGAGGAAAGCTTTGTTACATTGGATTTATCTGAAGAAATGACCAGTTTGAACGTGATTAAATCTGGCATAATGCACACTGAGGCCACTTTTCCTTTTGGCCGAAATAATTTTGTTCGAGAATTAGCAACTAATACTAATGTTGATCAAATCAACGCGGATTCAATGATCAAGATGAATGTGAAGAAGGCTCACAACGATTTGGCAGGAATTAAAATCGAAAATGTTTTGAAAAGTACGACGGAAAAATGGTATCAAAATTTATCTCAAGTTTTTTCGCATTTTATGGAGAGTTTGTTTTTACCCCAGACAATATTTTTTGTTAGTTATTTAGATATTGCTAATCCCTTAGTTGAGAAATTAAAGCAAGCCGGATACAAGGTAGTACCACTAATTGCAAGAAAAATTAATTCACCGGTTAAAATTGATGATATAATGTTCAAGATCAGTTTGTCATTCCTTGATAAAATCTATAAAATATAATTATGCCCAAAAAAATTATTAGTGATATGGTTGTGCCAGAGAAATCGATTCGTCAAATTCCGATTTCGGCTGAGAAAAAACGTGAAAGCAAACGTTTACCAAAGCCTCGTGGCACTCGTAAACCTGGCAATCCAAAAGTTGCAATCTGGATTCTGGCTATTGTGGCAGTTTTAGCTTTTTTTTTTGGAATTTCTCTTTTGTTTTCATCAGCCACAGTTTCAATTAAACCAAGAATTGAAAAACTATCATTCAATAATGAAGCTTATACTGCGAAACTGGACTCAACCGTGCCTGGCGAATTATCATTTGAAATTTTGAAGCTTGATCAGACTGAAAGCTTATCAGTTGAAGCCACAGAAGAAAAAGTAGCAAATCAAAAAGCTAGTGGTAAGGCGGTAGTTTATAATAATTATAGCTCGGCTGTTCAAAGATTGATTAGTAACACCCGTTTTCAAGCGGCGAATGGAAAAATATATCGTATATTAAATTCGGTTGATGTGCCTGGAACTAAAGTATTGAATGGTAAAACCGTACCGGGTAGCGTTGAAATCACTCTTTATGCTGATCAGCCAGGCGATAGTTACAATTTAAAACTTACTGATTTGGCTGGTGATTTTAAAATTCCAGGTTTTAAAGGCACACCACGTTATGATACTTTTTACGCACGTTTAAAAACTGATATTGCTGGTGGTTTGATTGGTAAGCAAAAAATTGTAGCTGACAGTGTCCGTCTTGAAGCCGAGAATAAATTAAAAGAAACATTAAAAGAATATTTAGTAAAAGAACTTTACGCTGTTAAACCCGATTCATATATTGTCTTTCCAAATTCTTATTCAGTTGAATTTGAAAAACTGCCAGATTCATTTAGCGAATCTGAAAGTGTAAAAATCAGCCTGAAGGGTAATCTTAACGCAGTGATTTTTAGTGGTCAAAAATTATCTAATTACCTAGCAATCAAAAAAATATCTGGCTTTGATTTAAGGCCTACTAATTTGATTTTTAATGAGGCTTTAAGTGTTTCATTAATTGGTAAGGATTCAGTTTTGTGGAAAAATAAAACACTTGATTTAAAATTAAATGGCGAGGCCGCTATTAAGTGGATTTACGATACAGAGTCTATTAAAAAAGAGCTGGTTGGTAAACCAAGCTCAATGACAACTACGATTTTGAGTAAATTTAAAAACAGTGTTAGTTCAATTTCAGTTGTTTTCAGACCAGTTTGGGCTAGGTATTTCCCTGATAATATTGATAAAATCAAGATAATAGAGCTTGACGAGTAGGGTGGTTATTTGCTATTATGATAATCGTTGTTTTCAATGGCCAATAAAGTAAAAGAAATCAAAGAGGGTATAGTAACCGAGGCTTTTCCTAACACTCTATTCAAGGTTCAAGAGAATGAGAGTGAGGAAGTGCTTTGTTATCTATCCGGCAAGATGAGATTATATCGAATTCGCGTTTTGATTAGTGATCGAGTCGCCTT
>CAZLLX010000072.1:0-2798 GCA_964560805.1 uncultured Candidatus Saccharibacteria bacterium
TATCAAAGGCCCTGATTTTCCAACCGCTGGTATTGCTTACAATCAAGCGGATATTAGTCATGCTTATGCTAACGGCCGTGGGGGTGTGGTGGTGCGTGGTGTGGCGGAAATTGTTGAAGATAAAAAAGGCGCTTTTCAAATTATTATTACTTCAATCCCTTATCGAGTAAACAAGGCTGAATTAATTATCTCAATCGCTGATTTAGTACGAGATAAAAAAGTTGAAGGTATTCGCGGTATTCGTGATGAATCAGCCAAAGATATTCGTGTGGTTATTGATTTAAAAAATGGCGCTCAACCACAAAAAGTTTTAAACTTTATATACAAACACACTCAACTTGAAGAAGCTTTCCATTACAACATGGTGGCGTTGGTTGATGGTGTGCCTCAAACTTTGTCCTTAAAATCATTCCTAGATGAATTCGTTGATCATCGAAAAATTGTCATCAAACGCCGAACCGAATTTGATTTAAAAAAGGCCGAAGCCCGCGAGCATATCTTGCTTGGTTTGAAGAAGGCTTTGGATCATATTGATGAAATTATCAAAATCATCAAAAAATCAAAAGATATTGAGGATTCCAAGCGAAACTTGATGAAGGAATTTAAATTCTCTGAAATTCAGGCTCAAACTATTGTGGATATGAAAATTGGTCGTTTGTCAGGTTTGGAACGCAAGAAAATTGAAGACGAATTGAAAGAGGTTCAAGCTTTGATAAAACTTTTGAAAGAAATTTTGGCTAGCCCAAAGAAAATGATGGGAATTATCAAAGACGAGCTTAAAGAAGCCGCTTTGAAATTCGGTGATGATAGAAAAACTAAAATTGTTAAACAAGCGATCGGCGAAATGTCCGACGAAGATTTAATTCCTGATGAAGAAAATGTTTTGGTGCTTACTACTGGTGGTTATATCAAACGCACTAATCCAGATGAATATCGCAAACAAAAACGTGGTGGGGTGGGCGTGGTGGATTTGGATACCAAAGACGAAGATTTCGTGGTGAATTTTGTGACCGCCTCAACTCATAATGATATTTTGTTCTTTACCGATAAGGGTAAAGCTTATCAAATTAAAATGCATGAATTGCCAGAAGGTAAGCGCGCGACAAAGGGTAAGGCCTTGGTAAATTATCTTTCAATTACCAGTGAAGAAAAAGTCACCTCAGTCTTAGCAATGCCAAAGGAATTAAAGAAATCAAAATTATCTTTGATGATGGTGACCAAGCAGGGTGTGGCGAAAAAAGTGGATGCCGCCGCCTTTCATGATGTGCGACGCAGTGGTTTGATTGCTATTAGTTTGCATGATGGTGATGAACTTACTTCTGTACAGTTCGTGGCTGAAAATGATGAAGTGATTTTAGCGACCGCCAAAGGTCAATCCATTCGATTTAAAGAAAAAGATATCCGTGAAATGGGTCGTGGTGCAGCGGGTGTTCGCGGTGTGAAATTAGGTAAAGATGACTTCGTTGTGACCGCCGATGTGATTAACAAAGCGATGGTAAACCCAACTTTCTTTGTGATTAGTTCAAATGGTTATGGAAAGATGACCGCCTTGAAAGAATACAAAGTTCAAAATCGTGGTGGTTCTGGTATTAAAACTATGAAAGTGACCGCTAAGACCGGAAATATTATTTCTGCCAAAGTTCTAACTGACGTTCATGAAGAGATCGCTGCTATTTCCAAGAAGAGCCAGGTGATCCGAGTCGCCACAAAAGAATTGCCAACCCTCGGTCGTCAAACACAAGGTGTACGTATTATGAAACTTCGCGAAGGGGATTTGTTAGCATCTATTACTTGTTTATAGTATAATATTTGAGTATGTTTTCTGATCCAGAAAATAATATCTCACAGTTTGGTTTAACACCTGGTATGCAGGTGGCGGATTTTGGTTCCGGTTCCGGTTTTTATTCTATTGCTGCCGCAAAGGCGGTAGTTCCAAACGGTCAGGTCTTTGCTGTTGATATCCAAAATGATTTGTTGCAGAAATTAAAGCGAGGATCTAATCAGCAAAATCTGCAGAATATTAATATTGTTTGGGCAGATTTAGAACATCTGGGCGGTACAAAATTGCGAGAAAATTCATTGGATGCTGTAATTGCTGCTAATATATTTTTTCAAATAAGTAATAAAGATGCTTTGTGTTTGGAGATTAGAAGGGTTTTAAGACCTCTAGCCAGAGTAATGGTGATTGATTGGGCGGGTTCGTTTGGTGGCATTGGTCCAATTAATGACCATGTTGTGAACAAGGAAGATATAACTAAATTATTTACTGATCATGGTTTTGAATTGGTCAAGGAAATCGTCGCCGGTTCACAACATTACGGTTTAATTTTTAGAAAGAAAAAATAATATGAAAAATAATTTATTTCAGTATGTAATTATAGGAATCTTCATATTTTTTACTATTGTTGGAGCAATAATGTTTGCAACTTATCGATCATCTCAAAGCGTCAACGAGAATTTAACTATTAGTGTATGGGGGTCCCTACCACCCGATCAGTTTGATTTATTTACCACTCAGTTTTTTGGTAAAAGTGATTTAAAATATACTGTTAATTATTCTTATAAGGATAAATCGATTATTGATCAACAATTAGTCGAGGCTTTGGCTAGCGGAGCTGGTCCTGATGCGGTGGTATTGACCCAGGATTTAATTGTTCGATATTCAAATCGAATTTACACTATACCGTATACTGTTATGCCAGAGCTCAGTTTCAAACAAACTTTCGTTCAAGAAGGGGAAATGTATTTAAATAATGAGGGTGTTTTGGCTTTACCATTTATTATGGATCCGATGGTTT
>CAZLLX010000073.1:0-2759 GCA_964560805.1 uncultured Candidatus Saccharibacteria bacterium
TCTTGGATTTTAAGCTCTGATCCCGTTAATAAAGGTTTTTCCATATACTTAATTATGAGTTATTTGGCAATTTTGTTAAATGGTGCTCCGCAAAAACTTTTAAATCCTCCACGCAAGCTCTCGCTTACTCCACTGCCTGCGGAGAGGGGGGGATTTGAACCCCCGAGAGACCTTCGCCCCTGCCGCGTTTCGAATGCGGTGCCTTCAACCACTCAGCCACCTCTCCAGTGCTGTTATTCAGCTGTGGTTAGGTTAGCATTTTTTTGCCTATTTTACAAAAAGTTATTTCAGAGACTTGATAATACCAGTAAACAATAATTCACCACTTATATTATCTCGGATCACAAAAAAGAAGGGGCGATTAACATCCATTAGAAAAGTTTTTGTGGGTGGAGCTATTGATGTCGTCATAAAACCAATACTTGTCACGGCCGCTGCTTCTGTACCTTCTTCATTAACATCCACAAAAGTTTTATGCAAAACCTCACTCACCATTAAGGGTGTGTTTGTGCTAATTTTTTTAAGATTGGCTGAAGCCGTAAAAACTTGATTCATGCCTAATTGTTTCAAGGTTGGAATAAGGGCTTTTTTGTATTCGATTTTGAATTTTGGTAAAAATAGGGTACCGCTACTGTTTTGATATTGATTAAACCAAGAATTCATTTTGTCTGCGGCTAAACTGGTGACAAACGAATTAATATCTTTGGGTAGAAAAACATACATACTTATTTTTCCATTTTCACCGTAATTTAATTTAACGCTTTGAAAGTCAGCAGTCTCAAGATAGGGTAAAGAGCCATCTTTTTTCATGGTTGAAATATTTGCTTTTGTTTTGTCGAAACTGGTGAATTCACGATTCGTTGTTAGCTTTTTTTCAAATTCCTTAGTCCAGCCACCCTTAAAATAAACAGCGTTTATAATGTACATAACAGTGTCTCCTGGAATTGAATCTATGATTGTAGGAATTTTTCCATTAGTATTTTTGCTGGCCCAATTATTAATTGTTTTAACTGAATCAGAATTAGTAAAATCTAAAGAATAACTTTCGGCTTGGAAATAATTTTTAAGCGTGTTAATAAAGTTCGCTTCAAAACTTAGACCAGGTTGTTTTTTGGTCCAAACCGAATTAGCAATGGCCAGTTTAATTTTTGAATCAGGACTGCTGATGTTTTTAATCAAACCCAAACTTTCTTTGTTTAAAGTGATATCATCAATTTTTTCAAGATGTAAAACTTTTTGAATTTCAGTTTTTGTTTGTTCGGCGGTGCCGTTATAAAGCATTGATAAGGCCAAAGAAATGCTGGTTGGTGAGATAAAAATATTTTTAGTTGGCTCGTCCTTTTCGATCGCTTTTATTAAATCAAGACCAAACAAATTGTGAGCCGTAGGAATATTTTGTGGAGGTAGGGATTCGATTGGTAATGGTTTTTCTGGTGTTTTGGTTGGTTCATTGATAGATCCATCAGTATTTGTGGCCGGTTTATTTTCAGTGATAGTTATGGGGGTTGGTTCCAATCCGTTGTCTTTATTAACAAACATAAAAGCACCCGCGCCAAGCAAGATTACTACGACGATAATTGATAAACTGACAAAAATTTTGTTTTTCATTTGCTGGTATTATAGCATAAATCACTTGGCCAAAAAGGCGGTATTTTTTTGCTTTTTTTACAAAAAATGTTATATTAAGTGGGTTAAATTTGGCATGCCAGGTTTATTGGCCCTATCGTCTAACGGTTAGGACATCGCCTTTTCAAGGCGGTAATCGGGGTTCGATTCCCCGTAGGGTCACAAAAGCGGGTTTGTAAAAAGACTAGACTGCTCTAGTCTTTTTCGCTTTTGTGAAGGCGGAAGCATGTTTTTCTAGCAGGAAAAACGACTGAGTCCGGGGCTGGAAAACTTGTTTTGCGACGACAGACAAATTATTGTGGCTCACGCTATTTGTGCTTGTGTAGCAGACCATACACTATAAAGATATATAAAATTGAGCGACGGCGAAATTTTAATCGAGGGAGAAAACGAAGTGTTTTATCGACTAAGGTGTTCATTAAATGTTGATTGATCACACTTTTCATGGATTTGTGGTATTGTGATGGAGTTCGAGAATATACTAATTTGATTTTTGGAATTGATACTTATAAGCAATAAAATATTTATATGACAGAAGAAATCGTAAAGTTTGGAGATAAAACATACCAATTTATTTGGATTCCTGGAGGTGATATACCTCAAGAGGGTGTATCTCAGGTGAGTGGATATGTATTCAATCAAAATAAAGATTTGCTTATAGTTAAGAACAAAAACTGGACAATTCCCGGTGGGCATCCAGAAGAAGGGGAAGGATATATTGAAACCCTGAAACGTGAGGTAATGGAGGAGTCAATGATTGAGGTTAATTCTATTAAATATTTAGGATGTGTGAAGGTTTTGGATTTACAAACTGGTAAGGTGAATTATCAATTAAGGTTTACTGCTCTTGTGTTTTGTATCCATGATTTTGAAAAGAAATTTGAAACTTCAGAAAGACTTTTTATAAAACCGGAAAAGTTAACAGACTATATTCCATGGGCTTCAGGAAAAGTCTTTTCAAAAGAAGTTGAGAGTGCTATCGCCAGTATTTAAAAAGATGAAAGTTTTAATTTATGAACCAAGGGCATCTTATTATGTTGGTGGTGGGGAAGTTGTCCCTATAAATCAAGAAAATGGTGGAAAATGGTGTCAGCCACCATTTTACTGACACACATAACTACATGAAAAAAAGA
>CAZLLX010000074.1:0-2697 GCA_964560805.1 uncultured Candidatus Saccharibacteria bacterium
GAAGTTACGAGAATTTTTTAGTGTATCTTTTTATCCACGGCTGTGTCCATTTAAAAGGTTATGACCATGGTCCAAAGATGGATAAATTGGAAAAAAAATATCAAAAACTTTTCAAAATATAATTTTTTCTAGCATCTTTAAAAAAGTTGTTATATAATATGATAAGTAATTCTTAAAAAACTTATCATGGCGCGTAATATTTCAGTCGGAATAGATATTGGTACCTATCAAATCAAGATAGTGGTGATTGAAAGTATACGCGAAAATGATAAAAACTCTTATAAAATAATTGGTACTGGTTTTGCGGAATCCAAAGGCTTAAGGCATGGTTATATTATCAATGCTGCTGATACAATTAAAAGTCTGCGAACGGCCTTAAATGAAGCCGAAAAAACTTCTGGTGTTAAAATTAAACAGGTGCATCTATCGGTTGGCGGTATTGGTCTAAGCAGTGTAGTATCGCAGGGCTCAATGATTATTCCGCGCGCTGATTCTGAAATTACGGAACTTGATGTAAAAAATATTTTATCAATTGCTGAAAGTGAAATTCCAACCAATGTTTCGGTGAATAAAAAAATTATTCACACTATTCCATTGATGTACAAAATCGACAGTCGCCCGGTCCTTGGTCGCCCAGTCGGAATGAAAGGTATTAAATTTGAAGCCAAAGTTTTGTTTGTCACTTGCCTTGAACATCACCTCCATGATTTAATTGAAACAGTTGAAAAAACTGGGGTTCAAGTTGTAAATATTATGGCCTCGCCTTTGGCTGGATCACTTGCTATTTTAAATAAGACCCAAAAAATTGCCGGTTGTGTTTTGGCCAATATTGGTTCTGAAACTGTTTCTCTTGTCGTCTTTGAAAACAATTTACCAATCTCACTTGAAGTCTTCCCAATCGGTGGAACTGATATTACCAACGATATCGCCCTGGGCTTAAAAATTCCTCTTGAAGAAGCCGAGAATATTAAATTAAACTCAATTACCAATGTTGATTATTCAAAAAAGAAATTAGAAGAAATTGTTTTAGCCCGCCTGTCTGATATTTTTGATTTAATTGAATCTCATTTAAAGAAAATCGGTCGTAGTGGTTTATTGCCAGCCGGAATTATTTTAACCGGAGGTACCTCGGGTGTTTCCACAATCGAAGATTTAGCCAAGGCTTCTCTTCGCCTACCATCACGAATTGGTTCTATGAATTACAGCACGACCATGAAAAATTGTCAGATTAGGGACTCTTCCTGGTCAGTCGCTTATGGCCTGGGTATTTGGGGCTTGTCTGACAGTGATGATATTCCTTTTGATAATAACAATGGACTAAGTGGCACAAAAAGTGGTCTAATTTCAAAGTGTTGGAGCTGGTTTAAACGCTTCTTGCCTTAGTAATTCAATTTTGATATCATTGTCCTTAGGACGCTTAATAATTTATTAGTCGGTTAATTTTATTGCTGAAATAATTTCGGCTTTTTGTATTACTATGCCACAAATTAAACCAGATGTTGAATCGTTTGCTCGAATAAAGGTGATTGGTGTTGGTGGTTCTGAAAAGAACGCGGTCAATCATATGATAAACTCCAAAGTAAAAGGGGTAGAATTTATTGCTATAAATACCGACGCTCAAGATTTACACAACTCTTTAGCTTCAAAGAAAATTCACATCGGTAAAAATCTTACTCGCGGTTTAGGAACCGGTATGAATCCTGATCTTGGAAAACGTGCCGCTGAAGAAACCAAAGAAGAAATTCAGGAAGCACTGAAAGGTGCCGATATGGCTTTTATCGCTTATGGTGCGGGTGGTGGAACTGGTTCTGGTGCTTCACCTTTTGTTTCAAAAGTTGCCAAAGAAATGGGAATCCTAACCGTGGCTGTTGTCACCAAGCCATTTTTCTTTGAAGGAATTCAGAGAATGAAAATTGCTGAACAAAGTTTGGATGAACTTCGAAAATCAGTTGATGCTTTGATTATTATTCCAAACGATCGCCTACTTTCAACTATTTCCCGCGAGACAACCGCCAAACAAGCTTTTGCAATTTGTGATGATATCTTGAAACAAGCTGTTGAAGGTATTTCTGATTTGATTACTATGCCAGGTATTATCAATACCGACTTCGCCGATATTCGAGCCATTATGGAAAATGCTGGTTCAGCCCTTATGGGTATTGGAACTGCCAGTGGTGAAAACCGAGCCGTTGAAGCCGCTAAGGCCGCTATCAATTCCCCACTTTTGGAACTTTCAATTGCTGGTGCGAAAGGTGTTCTATTCTCGATTGCTGGTAGCGATGATCTAACCATGTTTGAAATCCAAGACGCCGCTAAATTGATTACCGAATCAATCGATCCAAATGCCAAGGTTATCTTTGGTACAGTTCATGATGAACGCCTAAAGAAAAACGAGGTAAAGATTACTGTGATTGCTTCTGGTTTTTCAGATGTTACTAATAAAAAATCTTTATTCCAAAATCTAAATAATAAAGAGGAAGATAAAAAGCCAAAAATCTTTGGCGGATTCTCAAACGAAAAAGAAATCAAGGTTGAAACTCAATCAACCCAACCAGCTGTTGAAGAAAAACGTGTTCCACCAACCATCAACAGCACGAAAGACAGCTTTGATGATGATAATGATTGGGGCGCTGTTCCAGCATTTTTACGAAGACAAAAAAAATAGTATAATAGTTCAATGACTCAATTTGAACTTGC
>CAZLLX010000075.1:0-2688 GCA_964560805.1 uncultured Candidatus Saccharibacteria bacterium
TTTCAGGATAACGGCTAACCTCTTTAAACTTGCTATTTATATCTTTGAATTGACTGGTGATGCGAGGATCTTCAGACCAAAAAACGCGAATATCTGGAATATTCATTTTCACCATCGCTAATCGTTCAATACCAAAACCAAAGGCCCAACCATTATAGATTTCTGGATCAAGACCAAGATTTTTTAAAACCTGTTTATGAACCAAACCAGAACCCAAAATTTCCATCCAATCGTCGCCGAATTTAATTTCAATTTGAACTGATGGATCCGTAAAAGGAAATGAATCAACCAAGAATCGATATTCTACATCGTCGCCAAAAATAGTCTTGGTGATCTCAACTTCTACCTCTTTTAAGTCATCGAGAGTTATAACTTTTTTATCCTTTCGACAAATAAGCAAACCATCAATTTGATGAAAGGCAGGAAAATGTTTTCGATCAATTTCATCTTTTCGATAGACAATACCAGGAGCCAAAGCTTTCAATTCCCCGTCTTTTTCTAGTCTCTCTAGAACTTCTTTATTGGTCAAATAATGAGGCCACATTACCGTCATCTGTGTCCTTAAATGATTTGTTTCATCAATAAAGAAGGTATCTGTTTCTTTTCGAGTTGGATGATCTTTAGGAGAATTAAGGATATCAAACTCTTTTTCAATTGTGGCAATTCTAGGAATATCTACCAAATCAAAATCAGCAAATCTTGGTAAGTTTATGATTTGATTAGCTAAAATTTTAATTGGTGAACTTTCTTTTTTGGTCAAATCAGGTAGCTTAAGTAATCGCTTGATTCGCTCAGCCTTAATATCTGAACGAGTTTCTAAATTCGCTATTAAATTCGCTTCATTTTTGTCGGAAATTACGATGTTTTTTCGCATAAAAAGATTCTAGCATAAAACCCGAAAAAATGGTAAGATATGGTTATGTTAGACATGCCGAATATCATAGGTGGTTTTTTCTTGTTCGTCACGCTATTTTTTGAAGTTTTCTTACTTTTTACCCTTTTTGAAAACAAAAAAGAGATTAAACATAAGCCGTTAAGTAAAGCGACCATTTTACCAACCGCTACTATTGTCGTTCCCTGTTTTAACGAGCAAGAAAGTATTTTCGCGACTATTGAATCCTTACTAAATCTTGATTATCCAAAGGACAAACTAAAGATATTAATTGTTGACGATGGAAGCACGGATAACAGCTGGGATCTGGTTCAACGTTATAAAAATCATCCGCAGATTGAATTGCATCAAAAAGAAAATGGCGGTAAACACACGGTTTTAAATTACGCTATCGGTAAATCAAGCTCGGAAATTTTGGGTTGTCTTGATGCTGATTCTTTTGTGGCTCCACACTCTCTAAAAGATATTGTGGCTTATTTTGAAGACAAAGAAATCATGGCTGTTATTCCTTCAATCAAAGTTCATAATCCTGATAATGTTTTAAGGAAAATTCAGAAAGTTGAATATGATTGGGGTGTCTTTCTAAGGAAAATGTATTCCTGTTTAAACGCTCTATATGTCACTCCTGGTCCTTTTTCTTTTTTCAGACGAGAGGTTTTTGAAAAAATTGGCCCCTATCGCCACGCTCACAATACAGAAGACATGGAAATAGCCATGCGTATGCAAAATCACGGAATGAAGATTAAGAATTGTCATACGGCTTCGGTTTATACTATTGCTCCAGAAAAAATTGGTAAATTAATTAAACAAAGATTACGTTGGACTTATGGTTTCTTAAGAAATGCTATTGATTATAAACACGTTTTTTTTAGTCTTAAACACGGAAATTTAGGCATTTTTGTTTTTCCAATTTTAGTTATTTCAACCGTCTCAACTTTATGGATGACGAGCGCCGTGATTAGAGAAATATTTCTTTCAATTAAAAACCAAATTTATAATTGGGGAGCCATAAATTTTTCACTTGAAGCGATATTAAACTATCACCCAAATTTTGAATGGTTTTATATTAATACGAATCCAATCGCCTTAATTATCTTTATCACTTTTATTATTTCACTGAGTCTGGTTTTAATCGGACGAAGATTATCTGAAGGTAAAATTAAACTTTCAACAGATTTGATTTATTACATAGTTATTTATCCATTTATCGCTCCAATTTGGGTCTTTAGAGCTGTCTACAATTTAATTATTGGCAAAAGAACCAGTTGGCGTTAATATAAATCAAATGAAAACAAACTTAAATTGGAAAAAATATTTAGCTGCATTAATTGTAACTGTTGCAATTTTTGCGACCGCTCTTGCCTCAAGCAGTTCACTCAATAATAAAAAAATTGAAAGCTTGAAAGAAATTGAGGATAAAATCGCCATTGATATTATGTCTTCAGAAACTGAATACAGTTTATTATCTGAATCATCCTGCAAAGACTTAACTAGTGGTGGTGTTCTATCACGCGAACTTGGTGCTTTGGCTGAAAAATTAGCCTATAGTGAGGAAAACCTAAGTCAAAAAAGCTCAGATTTACTCCGATTAAAAACTTACTATACCTTACTTCAAATCAAAGATTATCTTTTAATGAAGAAAATCGGTGTAAAATGTGATACCAAACCAGTATTTATTCTATATTTTTATACGACAAACGATTGTAAAGAATGCGAACAGCAAGGTTATGTTTTAACACATTTACGAAGTATCTATCCAAATCTTAGAATCTATTCCTTTGATTACAGTTTAGATA
>CAZLLX010000076.1:0-2682 GCA_964560805.1 uncultured Candidatus Saccharibacteria bacterium
TTGATGGCGGTTATGTTTATATTGCTCAACCACCACTTTATAAAATTAAACGTGGTAAAGAAATTTTCTATGTTTATTCTGAAGAAGAAAAAGCGAAAAAGTTTGGTAAGGATACACCAGTAGAAGAGGTTGAAAGTTCAAATGAGGTTACTGAATCTGAAGAAGAGTCTGATGAAGCAAAAGAAGAAAAAGAAAAGAAATCAAATAAATTACATGTTCAACGTTACAAAGGTCTTGGAGAAATGAATGCCGAAGAACTTTGGGAAACGACTATGGATCCGGAACGACGATTACTTAAACAAGTAAAAATTGCGGACGCCCAAGAGGCCGATAAAGTGTTTGATATGTTGATGGGTACTGATGTGCCAGCTCGAAAATCTTTCATTCAGTCTAATGCCAAATTAGCAAATTTGGATATTTAGGAATTAATGCAAGATCAAATAAAACCTGGGCAGTTATATAAGCACTACAAAGGTGATATTTATAAAATTATCACTTTAGCTAAACATTCTGAAACCACAGAGTGGATGTTGATTTACGAACGACAAGGTGATGGTGTCCATACCGGCTGGGCGATTTGGGCTCGACCACTTGAAATGTTTTTTGACTTTGCTACTTTGGATGGTAAAAAAGTACCAAGGTTTGAGCTGGTGAGTTAGTTTTTAGTAGAGGAACCTCGGACCACTTATCCACATATCGTTTTTTAGTGCAAAATTTAAATTGTGCTAGATTGTTGTATGCAGAAAAATTTTGATGAGTGGAATGTTGAGAAAAAACAAATTCATTTTTCCAAACCAAGTCCTATTTTTCACGAGAAAGAAATCTGGTGGTGTGCTATAGGTATAAATATTGGTTATGAAGAAGATGGTAAGAATAGATTATTTGAAAGACCGGTTTTAGTTGTTAAAAAATTTAATAAACATGTAGCTTGGGTTGTGCCGGTTACTACAAAAGCTCATTTCGATGTTTTCCATTATCAATTAAGAGTCAGTAAGAATTTTCTAATAATTCCACAGATGAAACTTGTGAGTTCTAAACGTTTTATTAGATTTGTAGAGAAAATAAGCGACGATGAAATGCTAACTATTTTTGAGGTTTTTAAAAGCTTTTATACCTTAAAGCCAATCTCCACACAAAGCGATTCCCACCCTTTTTAGGGGGTGGGATCTCCGTTGGCCGATGGCCATTTGTAGACACAGTATAGCAAGTTTGAAATATGATTGTCAAACTGATATAGTTGCCTCAATATCTAAATTTTTAAAATGAAAAATAATACTGCCGTCATAATCGTTGATATGCAAGACTTTTTTCTGAAGAATTTTAAATCTGATATTAGAAATAAGCTAATAGCCAATCAGATTAAAGTTATAGATTTTTATCTTAAAAATAAAACCCCTTTTGTTTTACTTGAGTATAGGTGTCGTGGGATTTTTCGAGGCAAAGTAATTAAAGAAATAGATCAGCGAATTAAGGGTGTAAATAGAGAATATATAGTCAAAGAAAATAATAGCGGTTTTACCAACACTAAACTCGATGAGATTTTGAAAAAATGGGGAATTAGAAATATTGTTCTGATGGGGATTAATGCTAATGGTTGTGTTCAGGATACAGCGATTGGAGCGATTCATCGTGGTTATAAGGTTCTTACTTCATTTGATATTATCGCCAGCTCATCTAGGGCAGATTTTAGTCTATCTCCACAAAACAAAAAATGGTATCAAAAAAATATCGGTTTAATGTAAACTAAAAAAGAACCCCACAGTAGAGCTCTTTTTTAGTTGAACGCGCCAATCGAGTGGCGTGTTCAAAAAGTTTATCTAATCTTTAGTTTTTAAAAATTCCTCAGCTTTTGTATCGATGGCAACGCCTTTATTTCTTAAAAATATAATAAGATCTTTTAAGTTTTCTCTATCGGGTAGATAGGCAGAAAAAGTGAGTTTGCTATCTTTAAAAGTTATAAGTATTGCATTTTCTCCTGTTAGCATTTTGAAAATACTTACACTTAATATATCTTCATACTTTTTTGAGAATGGAAATATAACTGTAAATCTAATATGATCTTCATAAATAATTATTTTGGGAAAAGCGTTATTGTGTGCTATGACAAAAACTGGAATACCAATAAATCCTCTGAAAGTTGCCGCAACTGGTATTTCGTATCCGTTTGGTCCTATGTTTGAGAGGGATAAGTCTGAAGCCGGTTTCGTATTTTTGCTTCTCAATAAGAAACTGATTGAAATAGATATTATTACCAGAGTTAATATTAATAAGGGCAGAAACATAAGAAAATATTTCATGAGATGATTATTGCATTAATTTTATTTAATATCAAATAATTATTTTGGTTTCGATAAAAACAAAAAACTCTGGGAATTCCTAGGGTTTTTGTTTTGAGGTTGTGTAAGATTATTTTTTAGCTGAATCTACAAATGATAGACCCATTTTTTGGTTCTTAGCTTCGAACAATAGAATCTTGAAAGCGTAGCTTTTACCAAGCTCGATTTTTTCTTTCATCTTTTGCTCAGAACCAAACTCAGAAATGTGAACTAAACCAGAAATACCTTCTTCGATCGAAGCAATGGCACCATGCTTATTGAATTTAATAACCACACCCTTTACTTCATCACCTTTCTTGTATTTCTTTTCAGCCTCAATCCAAGGATTTTCTTTCAAAGCTTTGAT
>CAZLLX010000077.1:0-2654 GCA_964560805.1 uncultured Candidatus Saccharibacteria bacterium
GGCGGTTTCTGAAAGTGTATAGTTTGAAAGGTTTTTCTTTGGAACAAAAGGATAAAATCTAATCTCTTGCTTCTTAACTCCTTTTTCTTCCCATTTAAAATTCAAAAACAAAGGTGGAGTCATATAACCAGACTTCAAAACCTTGCTCATAATTTGCCAACCCGCTCCAAAAATTACCGCTTTAGGTTTGCTTTGGCTTGTCTTGACTTGGGCACGAAAGGAACATCCCGTACACTGAACATCGTACAAAGGATAGTTTGTAGGTAATTTCATTAATTTTTTTGCACAATTTGGACACGGGATCAAATTAACGATTTCTTGCTCGCCTGAATTACCTGATTCTTTGTTGCTTACTTTTTTCATGATGCTATTTTCTTTATCACGCTATTATTGCCTAGTTTTAAAAGCAAAGCAAACAGTGGTTTTATTTTAACAAAACCCAATACTTTAATCGCTTTTCGACTTCTTGTTTAAAACGGGTGGAATCAAGATTAAACTCGGTGGCGATTTCATCAAGCTTGTGAGTTTTTCCGGGGTTGCGGACGGCTCGCACTTTCACATTTGGATTCACGGCTTTGCCGGCTGAATAAAACAAAAGCCAACGCAGTGTATATTTGGGAATCATATAAAAATAACCAAGGAAAATTAAAAAACTGTTTAGGGGTTTGGCTATTTTATGACCGGACCAAAGTGTTCGAGAGTAAGTATAAGAAACATCGCTTAGTTCACTAAGGCGGTTGATTAAACCTTTGGATTCAGACAGTTCGGTCATTTCATCCGCCACGTCTTTAATGTGCCAATCAAGATCGTATTTTTTAGTTTCAAGCAATTTGTGCCAGTAGTGAATAAGCATGAAAGAATTATAACAAATCAGAGAAATATATAAAACAAAAAAGCGCACGATCAGGGAATGGAACCCTGGATCGTGCACCTTGTCTGCTATTCTGGGCTAGCGTATGCCCTGAGCCACCCGAGAGTTGATGTCAGCGAGGTGCTTCAACGCACCGTCGATCCCATGAACAGTGATCACTCGGTCAGAAGCCTGTGCGGCCTTTTCCACCTGACCCGAGTGTTTGTGCGACATCATTTTGACCATCATGATGTGCCATCCGGCCGCCGGCTTAGCCTTCATCTTTCCCTCGGTATTCACGAATACGAGTTCCAGATCAAAGCCTGAGGCTTTGGCTCTTATGTTCTGTTCCTGGCTATCCAGGAACCCATACAAAGCCACCTTGACCCGTCGAGGCTTAGGAGGTTCTTTGATCACCACTGGTGCCTTCTGAGCTTCGGTTACTGGCATCAGATTGCTCAGGCTTGCGAGGCGCCGGTTCAACTCGGTAACCACCTCCAGCTTCTCCTTCACTCGCTGAAGAACAACCGAAGCAATTTGTTCGTCGGTCGCCGCAGCCAACACGGTTTCCAAAGAAGGAACCACCTCTACGATGGTTTCCACCGGAAAAACTTCCGGTGCTGGATAAGCTTCACTGACGAACTTGTTGACCCCAGCTTCAAAGGCCGAGATTGTATCATCCGAGAGTGATTGCCAACCGGCAATTTTCCGCCGACGGTCGGCCGGTAGGACTGCCTGCACCTCGGGCAAAGCAAACACCTCCCAGGTGTAAAGCTTGCCCGCATTCTTCAACCATGCCACAACAGCAACTGCCACGAGTTGCCGAATTTCCTCGTTATTCCACCGAACTAGCTTTTTCAAGTTTTCTCCTTTTCTATGATGTTTGTAGGTACACCATCTAAACCTTTTCTATTTAAAAATATAGCATAAATAATATTGACTGTCAAATCAAGTATTTACTTTGGCAAAATCTCCATCTCCATTTCAGGGATAACCGCACCACTAACTGGCATTTTGTGGCGCTCTTCGGTAAAACGTTTACCATTATCAACAAAGCCTAATTTCTCATAAAAACCGATTGCTTGTTTATTATAGGTGGCTACCTGAACAATTATTTTGTTTTTTAGATCAAAAAATTTGAGCAATTCTTGCCAAAACATTTTACCAATTCCTTGCCCTTGATATTCGGGCAAAATATAAATTGCTTTAAGCTGATTAAAATCTTTTTCTTTTGTGGCTCGACAGGCACCGATCACCCTATCACCATCGCGAGCAACCAAATAACACATATTCTCTGGCAAATTTTTTAAACCTTGAATCCTTTTTTGAATTTTTTCTGGATTATGACGATCTTTATAAAACTCTTCAACGTCAGCCGTAGTAATTCCGTGTTCGACATTGGGGTATGTTGCCAACCAAGTCTTATAAAAGACTTCCTGTGCTTGGGTTAAATCTCTTTCGGGATCAATTTTGGTGATGGTTATTAGCATGAAATAATTATAGCAAACTAGAAAAGTATATAAAGCGAAACCCCAGCAAGCGCGGGCCCTGATGGGGTTTCGCTTGCTGGGGGTCTTGGAACTCAGGCGGGCCTTGAAGTCAGACCGATTTTCACCTTCATGATGAGATCCCTGATGGCGATCAGGAACTCGCTGATATAGACCACTCGAACATCGACTCCGGGTTTACCGTGAGGGTGTTCCCGACTCTTGACCACGAACGCCACGGGTATTTCACTTGCGTCAACGAGCGAAAGGTTGTCGGTCACAACCATATCTGCGCTCTTGACGTTATCAACAATCAC
>CAZLLX010000078.1:0-2604 GCA_964560805.1 uncultured Candidatus Saccharibacteria bacterium
ATGGTCTTTAATTGAGCAATCATGATTAGAATTGACTCTTCAAGAGCTTGTTTTGGAGTCAGAGTACCATCAGTTTCGATTGATAGTTTTAATTTATTGAAATCAGTTCGAACACCAACTCGCATATTTTCAACTTCATAATTTACTCGGCGGATTGGAGTAAAGATAGCATCCAGAGTAATATGACCAATTTCAGTTCGGTCTTTTTGAATTACATCTTTTGGCACATAACCAAGACCCTTTTCAATTTTCATTTCAATGTTTAGCTCAGCATTTTTATCGCTCAAGCTTGCCAAATATAATTCTGGATTCAAAACTTCTACTTGACCAGGAACTTTGATATCAGCCGCAGTAACTTCTTTAATACCTTTGACCTTTAGCTCGATAGTCTGTGGTTCATCAGTCAGCATTTTAATTCGAACTTTTTTCAAATTCAAAATCAAAGCAATTACATCTTCCTTAACACCTTTAACAGCTGAAAATTCGTGTTCTACACCTTCAATCTTAATTGAGGTAATAGCGGCGCCTGGCAATGAAGATAAGATTATTCTTCGAAGAGAGTTACCCAAGGTATGACCGTAACCAGGATAAAGACCGTCTATTTCATATGTTCCGGAAAATCCTTCTTCAGACACAATTCGTGGCTTTGAAGGTAGTAGTACTTGTTTATTTTCTGACATACGTGGCTTTTTTATTAATTAAAATGAATAAATATTATAAACTAAATTCCTAATTAAATCAAGATTATCGGCTATAGAAGTTAAGGACGGCTGAGATATCAAAGTTCACCTCGGTTGGATTCAACTTTGGTGCTCCTTGAACCTTGGCCTCCTTCTTGACCGCATCAAGAGTCAACCACGCAGGAATATTCTGAGCTTTCATTTTTTCATCAAGATTACTGAAAAGAGGCTTGCCCTTGCTTGCTTCTCGGATAGTAATCTTGTTACCAATTTTTACGGTATATGAAGGAACGGTTACTCGAACACCATCAACTTTGATATGACCATGAGAAACCATTTGTCGGGCTGATTGACGAGTAGGAGCAAAACCGAGTCGATACATAACATTGTCTAATCTGGATTCAAGAGCGGCGATTAAACGATCGCCAGAATTAACGCTTGATTTTTCAAGAATTCCTTTCACAATTTTAGCGAACATTCTTTCATTTACACCATAAGTAACCTTAGCTTTTTGTTTTTCAAGCATTGAAAGACCAAAATCGCTTTTTGGTCGGCTCTTTTTGTCTGACTTTTTTTGAGCTTCTCGTAAAGCAAATTTTTGACCTTGAGTTTTATCAAAAATATTATTTCCGAGTCGGCGTGCTGTTTTGTATCGTGGTTTATTAATCATACTTATTTATTTAAACTATACTCTGCGTGGCTTCTTTGGCTTTGGACCATTATGAGGCACAGGAGTAGTATCTTTGATTGAATTAATAGTAAAACCTTTGGTAATAAAACCGCGAATAGCAGATTCTCGGCCGGAACCAACACCCTTTACCACTACATCAATTTCTTTTAAGCCAAGATCGAAAGCTTTTAAACCAAGAGTTTCACCAATCTTTGCCGCTGCAAATGGAGTACCTTTTTTAGCACCACGGAAACCAAGTGAACCGCTTGATGACCAAAGCAAAACATTACCTTTTTTATCAGTTAAAGAGACCTTGGTGTTATTGAAGGTTGATTCAACATACAAAACACCAGAGGCAATCGCCTTTTTCTTATTAGCAGAAACTTTGGCAGTCTCAGGCTTTGTTTCCTTGGCCTCAGTTTTTGCAGTTTCTTCAGTTTTTACAATTTTTATCTTACCCATTGTTCTTTAAATTATTTTATACTGAATTAATTATTATTTCTTCTCAGCAGCTTTTCGACCGGTACCCATGGTCTTTCGAGTGTTACCACGAAGAGTTCGAGAGTTGGTCTTGGTTCGTTGGCCACGTGAAGGCAATTTCTTAGCATGGCGTGTTCCACGATAAGCCTTGATATCTTTCAAGCGTTTAATATTTCCTGAAACTTCACGCTTTAGATCTCCTTCAATTTTCTTAGTTTCGATAATTTTTCGAATAGCATTTTCTTGATCAGCGGTAATTTCAGTCGGTTTTTTCATTGGATCTACCTTAGCTTGAATCAAAATAGCCTTAGATAAAGACAAGCCAATACCGTGTAAAACGGTTAGTCCAACCTTTAGTCTTTTATTGTCTGGAATGGTGATACCTGATATACGCATAATTTAAAATTGATTCGGCGATTGTAGCACAACCGTCGATATATTGCAAGGGTTTATTTTTGACGTTGTTTATGACGTGGGTTTCCAGTACAAACAACGACGACTCGACCCTTTCGTCTCATAACCTTACATTTTGGACAAATCTTTTTGACTGATGCTTTTACTTTCATAAAAATTTATTAAAAAATTATAATCTTTTCATTATTCGGCCCTTACCGCCATATTCATCAACCTCGAAGGCGACTCGATCACCAATCAAAACGCGAATGCGATTTAATCTCATCTTGCCGGATAGAAAACAAAGCACTTCCTCACCCTCATTCACTTGAACCTTGAATAGAGTGTTAGGAAAAGCCTCGGTTACTATACCCTCTTTGA
>CAZLLX010000079.1:0-2596 GCA_964560805.1 uncultured Candidatus Saccharibacteria bacterium
CGATTTCGCGTGGATGGAGTTCTAAATACCAGTTTACTTTTGCCAGCTTCAGTTCATTCAGCCGTGGTGGCGCGAATCAAGATTCTATCTAATATGAAACTTGATGAAAAACGTAAACCACAAGACGGACGTTTTTCAGCCAAAATTGACGGTCGTAAAATTGATTTTCGTGTTTCAACTTTCCCCGCATATTATGGTGAAAAAATTGTGATGCGTATTTTGGATCAAGAGAAGGGAGTTCAACCACTTGATAAAATTGGCATGGCGCCAGATATTTTGGCTAACATTCGCGAGGCTATTAAACGTCCATACGGTTTAATTTTAATTTCTGGTCCAACTGGTTCTGGTAAAACCACTACTTTGTATTCGATGCTTAATGAAATTAACAAGGAAGAACAAAACGTTTTGTCTTTGGAAGATCCAATTGAATATAATATCGAAGGTATGAGTCAGTCACAGGTTTTTCCAGAGATTGGTTACACTTTTGCTACAGGTTTACGTACAACTTTGCGTCAAGACCCAGATGTGATCATGGTGGGAGAGATCCGCGATAAAGAGACCGCGGCTTTGGCTGTGCAAGCCGCCTTAACTGGTCACTTAGTGTTGGCTACTATCCATACGAATAACTCGATCGGAGTAATTCCACGTTTGGTGGATATGGGTGTTGATCCTTATTTGATTGCTCCAACTTTGATTATGGCCTTGGCTCAAAGATTGGTTCGAACACTTTGTCCTGGTACAGGAAAAGCCACACCAGTTGATGAAAGCACAAAATTAATGCTTGATAATCAATTTAAAGATTTGCCCGAGCAGTTTAAGAAAAATCTACCCAAATTTGAAAATATTTATTCGCCTAAACCAAGCTCGGCTTGTCCGACCGGAGTTCGTGGTCGTGTAGCAGTGTTTGAAGGTTTCAAAATGGATAAAGAAATTGAAAAACTTATTTTAACAAACCCTACCGATGCGGCTATTTATGAAAATCTACGTAAAAAGGGTATGTTGCTAATGAAGGAAGACGCAATTATTAAAGGTTTAACCAAACAAATACCTTGGAGCGAGGTAAATACTCTATAGAAATAGGGGTGGTGCACTTTTTTGATTGTGTTATAATTATTAATAGTAATAATAATTTATAAAAACTATGTCTAATAATATTCCACAAGTATTGATAGTTGATGATGATAAATTTCTTCTAAATATGTATTCAATTAAATTCACCAAAAGTGGATTTGAGGTTAGTGCGGTTACTTCGGGTCAAGAAGCCTTAAACAAAATTAAGGGCGGTTATAATCCAGACGTCGTTTTGCTTGATGTGGTTATGCCAGTTATGGACGGTTTTGAAATTTTAGCAACCATTCGAAAGGAAAATCTTGTTCCTACAGCTTCGGTGATTATGTTAACAAATCAAGGTCAATTGTCTGATATTGAAAAAGCAAAAAGCTATAACGTAGCTGGTTATATTATAAAAGCCACCACTATTCCATCCGAAGTCGTAGAAGAAGTAACTCGAATTTACAATTTGAATAAAAAATCATGAGTGATTACAAGCAAATTTTAGAAGATTTAATTAAGACTGTAATTACCGAGGGAGCATCAGATCTGCATATTTCTGAGGGGCGGCATCCTACTATCCGTGTCTCGGGCTTACTTTTGCCGTTGGTAAAACACCCAGTTCTAACTAAGGAAGATACGGCTGGTATTTTAGAACAACTCTTGCCGACTCAAAATAAGATTCGTTTTTACTCTGATAAAGAGATAGATTTCTCATATAATTCAAACGAGGGAAGATTCCGTGGTAACGCATTTTTCCAACAAGGAACTGTTTCAATTGCTTTACGTTTGGTTCCTAAGAAAATAAGAAGTTTTGATGAATTGAATTTGCCAGATATTTTAAAAACTTTTGCTGATCGACAGCAAGGATTCTTTTTGGTGGTGGGCCCAGTTGGTCATGGTAAAAGTACAACCTTGGCCGCTATGATTGATTATATTAATAGTACAAGGGCAGAACATATTTTAACTATCGAGGATCCAATTGAATATATTTATGAACAAAAGCGTTCGGTAATTGATCAAAGAGAAATAAGAATCGATACCGTTGATTTTAGTGTTGCCTTGCGCAGTATGTTCCGTGAAGATGTAGACGTTGTTTTAATCGGTGAAATGCGCGGAGCGGAAACAATCGGAACTGCGGTTACGGCGGCAGAAACAGGACATTTAGTGTTCTCAACTTTGCACACGAATAGTGCGAGTCAAACGATTGATCGAATTATTGATTCTTTTCCTGCTGCTCAACAAGATCAAATTAGAACTCAGTTAGCCAGCAGTTTGAACGGAATCTTTTCACAACGTTTAATTCCCAAAATCTCTGGTGGTTTGGTTCCTGCTTATGAGCTTTTGATAAATAATAATGCAGTTGCCAACCTAATTCGAGAAAAGAGAACCCATGAAATTAATACTGTAATCGAAACTAGTTCTCAGGACGGCATGATTGATATGAATCGCTGTTTGGCTGATTTGGTTTCGCGCGGAGAAATCAGTATTGAAAATGCCTATCTTTTCTCGAATAATCCAAAGAGTCTAGAAAGATTGTTATAAA
>CAZLLX010000080.1:0-2570 GCA_964560805.1 uncultured Candidatus Saccharibacteria bacterium
TTAGTTTATGGCGGCTACAGTGCAGGTATTGATATGTTGACCCCCTCATTGCGAGGCACAGAATTGGTAGACGACCCTAACACAGTGCCAGAAGGATATAACCCCGAAGTTGTCTGGGAGTGTTTAGGAATACTTCCATATGCTGTTGCGCCACATTACAAATCTGACCATCCCGAATCTGCTGCCGTTGATAAAAGCGTTGAATACTTAATCAATAATCATATACCTTTTGTCGCCTTACGGGACGGTGAGGTAATTATAAGAAATGGTGATACGGAAGCAGTTTTTGGTTAGCATTGACAAAATGGCCAAAATAGACTATACTTTAGTATAGTAAAGTGAGTATTCTAATTTTATGATTTTTTCCGCTACAAAATTTATTGGCAACCATCATCACTCTTTTTCTTTTTATAGAGAAAGGGTTGAGTTGAATTTGCCACAATAATTTGGTTTACATATTTCGTTTCAAAATAACCCTTTCTCTCCAAGAGAAAGGGTTTTCGTTTATCCCCACAAAAACGTAATCAAATTACAAGGACGGGTTATGAAAGAAGATTGCGAACACGATAACGTGACCAAGTTACGGTTTCTGGACTACGAATGTGTAGCTGTCCACGGGCCAAGAACAGAGGTCTGGCAGGTGCGCTGTGAAGACTGCGGAAAGATTTACGAAGAGAGGTTCGGGGAATAAGTGTATGCAATTGGCTGGGATACGTAGTAGTTTGCGTATCCCACCTTCTTACCAGCTTCTAAATTTTTGGAAGCTGGTAGAAAGGAATTTTATGAAAATTGATTTTGCATATGTAAACCCAGGCGGCAATCCTACTGTTTTGGTTTTGACGCCTGTCAAAAGGGCTGAACAAGTTAAAATTGCGAAAGGGATTATGGGCAAGGTTCCAACCTGCGAGCAGGTAGGGTTTATTGAACGTGCCGCAAATCCTAAAGCCGAGTTGAGACTGCAAATGATGGGCGGTGAATTTTGCGGCAATGCGTTAAGAGCAGTAGCCGCTTGGTTAGTGGATTCAAAGGAAAAAGTTTTGCCCAAGGATACTTATAAGTTTTTAATCGAAACTTCGGGAACGGATAAACTTATTTCTATCTCTGCAAAAGTTAATTCAGCTAATAAGGTTACTTTTGCACAAGCAGAAGTTCCTATTACTCAAAATAAATCCGTTTTAGCCAAAACAATATACATAAATGGGAAGCGTGTCCCAGCGTATTTAGTAAATTTGGAAGGAATTTCATTTTTATTGTTGTCGGAAGTGTATTACAAAAATTATACAAATTTTAAGGCTCTTTTTAGTAAGCTGTATAGTCAGAAAATTTTTAAGTCAGACGCAGCAGGGCTAATATACTATAAGCAATTAAAAAATTATAACTTTTTAATCAAGCCAATTGTTTATGTCAAAAAAACAAAAACAATTGTAAAAGAAACCAGTTGTGCTTCTGGGAGTATGGCTTTAATGGTAGGAAAAAATATCAAAAATGTAAAAATTCTACAGCCCAGCGGTTGCTATTTAAACTTAAAAATTAAGATGGATGCGAACGAGGTGTCAATTGGCGGGGAGGTTACTAAAGTGACTTTTGAAACTATAAATTTATAGTTACTGTTGACGTTTTGAAGCGGGAAGATTATAATATCTACAGAATAACGGCTGGCACAGCAGGCGTTATTAGCCAGCTCTCAACAGTTTCTGTGCGAGAGTTTTTTGTTTTATATGGTGGGTGTAGCTCAATTGGTAGAGCGTCGCTCTGTGGCAGCGAAGGTTACGGGATCGTGCCCCGCCACCCACCCCAAGTTTATATGACAGACGATGTCTTAAAACCAGCGTTAGTTTTACAGGTTTTGCAAAACAAAATTTTGCTTTCTGATAGTCAGCAAATTCACGTTTTAATGCGTGATTTTTTAGAAGCTGGAAACGGACAGTCTTTAAAGGTTAGCGATGTTGCAACCTTGCTTGGTAGATTTCAAAGAGATAAAGTTATAAAAATTTTAGAAATTTTTTCTGCAAGAGACACGACTACGGTTGTAGACATATTGAGAGCTGTAGGAATGCGAGATAATTATAACTTAAGCAGCTTAGAAGAAAATTATTACACTGAACGAACAGGCTTTGTCTGCCAAGTCAGTGCAAGTTTTTGCGAGTATTTACAGAAATTTTTAACAGAAAATACCGAAGCCAAAACTACTTTAAATTTTAACCCCAAATTGCAGCAGATATTAGTTTCGTTGGGAAACGATTTAAACTTGGACGGGCTATTTCAAGACAAGCCGTTTGCTTGGCACTGCCCTATTGACCGTTCCAAAGTCGGTGAAATAAAAAGCAAGGAAGATTTGGGAAAGTATCTAAAAGAATTTACGCAGGGTAAGTTCCCCAGCTGTAAAGATAGGCGGCATAAAAATAGATTTTTGATTGAAGGTGATACCATTTCATTCGGCACGGTGCCAATGAAATTAGAGGATATTATGGTCACTAAAGCGCAGGAAACCGAACAATCAGGCGTTTAAGTTTGACAACCCAACCCAAAGTGCTATAATTACCACAGTAAATCTTTAAAAATTTAATAGC
>CAZLLX010000081.1:0-2480 GCA_964560805.1 uncultured Candidatus Saccharibacteria bacterium
TCATTTTTCGCTTTTCAATCGTATTGGTAATTTCAAGCATGCGGTCAGCCAGGGTGGACTTACCGTGATCAATGTGGGCAATAATACTAAAATTTCGGATATGTTTTAAATCCATAGTTGTAAATAGATACTAGCATAAAAACTAGATTTCGGAAATTTCCACCGGCAAAGGTTTAGCTTTCCAGATTTTGCTATGCAAAGTGCGCCAAACTTCGGAAATTTCGGGATTATTAAGTAATTTCAAGATTACGATTCCGGCCGCAATACCTATTAAACCAGAACACAAACCTTGCAAGAAAATACCAAGTAAAGTATTTAAATTAAAGACATCATCAAATACATTCAGGAAAATATATGCGGTAAAGCCCATAAAGATTGAAGCGGACAAACTTTGAATCGCGGTTTTTATAAGTGACTTGGTGAAGCCAGGAAAAACTTTGGCAAAATAAATCCAAAGCAAAATACAATTAATAATAACCGCCACGGTATAACCCAAGGGAAGCATCAATACTGAAGTTCCGCCAATATCACCCACTCTAAACATTGATTCAATGAAATATTGGAAAATAACTGACCAGGCAAATAACTTTGTAAAACAATAAGCCAAAACAATAATTAAAACACCAGAAATCAAACCCATTATTAAAGGCTTTTTAGTTTGACCCATCGCATAATAAGCCCGAATAAATAACAAAGTTAAACTTTGGGCTACTACTGAAATTGAAAATATAGCCAAACATGCGGCGGTTAATCTGGTATTATCCCAACTAAATTCTCCGGCACCCAAAACTGTTCGGACAATCTGAGCTCTTAGAACAATAAATAAAACCGAGATCGGAATAGACCACAAAATTATATGCTTGGCTGAGGTAACTAATTCATTAATAAATTTATCTTTTTCACCAGAGGTAAAATATTTAGCTAAAGTGGGAAAGGCAGCAATTGAATAACTAACACCGATGATTGCTAGTGGTACTGATTGCAAATTAATAGAAAAATTAAAGGTGGCGATTGATCCTTCTTCCATAAATGTCGCCATTGAAATCAAAACTAGGGTGGTTAATTGAGTAATCGCCAAAGTAAAAGTTCTGGGTACCGACAACATCATGACTTGTTTGATGCCAATCCAATCAAGATTGAAACTTAATTTTGGAAACAAGCCTTGTTTATAAACAAATGGAATTTGGATTAAAAGATGAACCACGGCACCCAATATCACACCCAGGGTTAAGCCGGTCAAACCCCAAATTGGATAGAAAAACAAAATACCAATAATGATACCAAGATTGTAAGCCAGTGGACTTAATGAATAAATAATAAATTTTTTGAAAACCTGGGTAATACTGCCAAAGAAATTTGATAGACCAAGAAGAATTGGTGATAACAACAAGATTCTGGTCATTGAAATTAGGATTGGAAAATCTGGCTCAATGAAACCTGGAAAAATTTTAGGAATAATATAAGGGGCCAAAATAAAAATAATCGCGCTAACGATTACAATTAATAAGAAAAAGAAACTAAAAATATTATTAATAAACTTTTTTGTTTCAACTTCACTTATAGCGACTTTTTCAATAATAAAAGGAACAAGAACAGAAATAGCCACCAAAGATCCAACTGTCACAAAAATAAAATCGGGCAAACGGAAGGCGGAATAATAAAGGTCCAAACTTCGGCCCGCTCCAAATTCGGCGGCGAGCATTCGATCACGAATCAAAGCCAGTAAATTTGAAAGTACAGTAAAAAAGCCGAGTAAATAAGCGGCCTGATGCAGACCACTGATTTCCTTATTAAAAAAACTGGCAATCTTCTTAACCATTAGGACTAATTATACTAAATTTTAGAAATTTTAGCCAAAAGAAACCGCGCGCTCCACCCTCCGAAAAAGATGTTGCGCGCGTTCTGACGATCATCTTGTGATCGTTTACGGAACCGCCGAGAAGACCAGTTTGGTCTTGACCGGCCTACGTGCGTCGGTAACGACTGCCGACACCGAAGTGTCGTCCTGACTGGTACCGGACTGACCGACGACTTTGGCCCGGTCGAGTGGGAGCTGTACTCCCTCATACCGCTTTGACTTGGCGGGACCCCAACTCCCGCTCGACCGAGGACCTTTCGAGACCAAATGTATCATACTGCTCCAATCTATCTCATCTGAGGTCTATCAACTGACAGACCTTATTACAGACGAGAATTTGCTTGCCTATCTAAGAGTATAGCATAATATTAGTATAAAGTCAAGCAAAGCAAAATCGCCCCTTTAGGGAGCGATTTTACAGTTGCCTTCGTATCTATAAGCCGAATTCTGTCCACCTACAATTACTTGCAAGCTGATTAGTCATTTATCTGGGCCGAACATTACTGTTTGGCTCGAGCGGCACTTCCCACCTTGCTTGCGCTTGGCAGGACACGGCCTTACACCGAGGTAAGGATTTAGCCGTTGCACTCCTGATATTACTATCAGGATTCATCCCTCACTT
>CAZLLX010000082.1:0-2377 GCA_964560805.1 uncultured Candidatus Saccharibacteria bacterium
TATTGATATCTTTTGCAGATAGATTTTCAAAAATTAAATTCTTAATTTCAGTAACATATTGCTTAACGTCTTCTTGATTTGTACCATTTGTTTTAAGCCAATTTTCAACTACTTTTAATTTGTCTGTTTCTGACAAAAATTCTGAATCTGGAAATTTAGGTAATCCTTTTTTATCAATAAAAATATTAACTTGTTTTGCGACAAATTTTCCTGAAACAAAATCTTCCCCAGTTACTGTTTTAAGCTCAGGGTCAATTTCCTGATATGTCTTCCACAACCCATAACCGCCATCTCTTTTATATTGAGTCTGTTGCTCGATGGCAGGTTTATCCGAATCACTTAAAATTAAACACTTTCTATTTGCAAGTTCCATTAAAGGGGTAATGGCTTTAATATGTTTAGCTCCCTTTGCATGACATAACCCAATATCTTTAAAGATTTTTTTGGTTGATGAATCTGCCTTTTCAAGATATGTAACAAGTAATTTTTTATCCTTCCAACCCTCAATTATGATATTTTTTTCATGCAAATTTGAAAAGACAGAGTGTCCTAAAGCATTATAGATTACTTCCTCATCTGCGATATTTGAGTCCTTAGCTGTTTCAATTGTTGTAATTTCATTTTTTTTCTTAACAATATAATGTCTGCTTATATCCCCAGAGTCAATCATAAAAATAGAGTGTGTACTATAAACTACAATATTACTCTTTGCAATTTTTATTAGCTCATCTTTTAAATATCGAGCACCGGATGGATGCAAGCCAATTTCTGGCTCATCAATCAGGAGTAGTGTATCCTCTAGATTTGCAGTCTTTACATTTACAGAAATCATGAGCAAGAATGTTGTAAACCTTTTAAAACCATCACTTCTTTTTTGAAAATCTAGCGTGTTTTCCTCCTTAATTCCAGGTACTATATGATTACCGTTCAAAGTTAGTGAAAATTCAATATCTTTGTACTCTTTCCAAACATCTCTAAAATGTGAAGTTGTTTTTCTAGCTATGTTTCCAAGAAAGTTTTGAAATTGATTTATTCCTCTATTTTTTGCATTATTAATTTCAGATTTAATATCTTTAATTCCAGCAAGAATAAACATGTTTTTTAAGGCAACACATATCCCAGGATTTTCACAAAATTGATCAATGTCAATCAGTCCAGGTAATATGTTTTCATTTTTATAATTCCAAAATAAACAGCCAGGTAAGTTATCTTCAGTAAAATCGCTTGTATATGAAGAAATAAGCGTAGTAATATCTTCCATCTTTGCATCAGCAAGATATTCTGCCGGTATACCTTTAATAGTGTCAGTATCGATTAGTTTAAATTTCGAGATAATAAAGTTTTCCGAATCAGTTGTTATTGAAAAATCTGCTGGACATGATTTTGATGGTTTTTTAATGTTATTTAGCACAACCAAATCTCTTTTCCATGTTGAACAATACTTTTTTTCAGTATATATATTTGCGATATATAAAAGTTCTCCATAGTAGGTCTCAATAGCTTTCTTTAAATTAATCTTCTTCCCGTCAACCTCAAAAAAATCATTTTTAGATCCTCTTTGAAGAACACTTGCTGACACTTCTTCATACAATGAGTCTGTTTCAGATTTTTCAAGCTTAAATATAAATCTAACATAAGACTCATCAGAAAATTGTTCATTTTGTAATGCTTCTCTGAAATCCTCGGATTTAACAGGTTGCACATCATCTTTTAAAAGTGACAATGCTCTAAGTATGTTTGTTTTACCTGACTCATTGATACCAACTAACACCTTGCATTGATGTTCAAAATCAAGAACAGTGTCCTTTAGTGATCTAAAATTTTTTATTTGTACTCTCGATAACTTCATAATATATAAGTTTATCACAAATTTAATCTATATAGTAGCTAAAAATCCCATGTTTTATAAGGACTTTATGTACAAAAAACGCCTTGACTATAAAAACCTTTGCGTCATTAATGTATGTGTATGGAAAATACAAATACGCTACAGTGGACTTCTGGCGAGGTTAAATTATCAAGGAAGGCAGTAATATATGCCCGTGTGAGTTCTGACTTGCAAAAGAAGGAAGGGACAATACAAAGTCAAATTGAGGAACTTAGAAAACAGGTTGCTCAAAATGGAGATGAGTTGGTAAGAGAATATATCGACGAAGGATTTTCAGGGGCAATGCTTGACCGCCCTGCAATGAATAAACTACGTGAAGATATTAAGGGAAATACTTTCCAATTGATATATTTCTTAAATACAGATCGTATAGCTCGTGATGTTACATATCAAAATTTAATTTTAGCTGAGATATTGAAATACAAAAAAGAAATAATTATCAATGGAAAAGATTATAAGCATAACCCAGAGAATAAATTTACTTTAACA
>CAZLLX010000083.1:0-2341 GCA_964560805.1 uncultured Candidatus Saccharibacteria bacterium
CTGGCCGAAAGGCTGGTTTTTCGTTTGAATAATTTTTTAAAAGCGTTTATAATCAATTAACTATGACAGACGATATAAATAAAAATAATCAAGATGCCGAAGAAATTGTTTATGATACCGACGTTGATTCGGACAATTTAACCGATCCAAAAGAAAAGATTGCTAAGCTTAAAGAAAAAATCAAAAAGCTTGAAGCTGAAAAAGCTGATTATATGAATGGCTGGCAACGAGAGCGCGCTGATTTTGTAAACTTTAAAAAGCGAGCCGAAGAAGAAAAAAAGGATTATATTAAGTTCGCCAATGAAAATTTATTAGAAGAAATGCTTTCGGTTTTAGAAAGCTTTGATATGGCCTTTTCTAATAAAGAACAGTGGAATGCTGTACCACAAAATTGGCGAGTGGGTGTTGAATATATTCATTCACAGTTGGTGAAAATTCTAGATTCAAATGGTTTGAAAGAGTTTGTACCAAAAATTGGCGATAAATTTGATCCAAAATTGCATGTGGCAGATGAAATGGTGGCGGTGACCGAGGCAGACAAAGACGGACAGATAATTTCAGTCAAAAAGAAAGGTTATATTTTGAACGATAAAATTATTATTGCACCAAAAGTGGCGGTTGGTGAAGTTAAAAAATAATTTTTGACTTTTCAAAATTTGTGGTATAATACTGCTATGTTAGCTTGTTGTAATAGACAATTATCATATCGAGGCGGGGCAAGATACTTTACCCGCGTAATGACTTTACCAAATGGGGTAGAGGCGATTGTCTATTTTGAGGTTGTTTTGCGTGATGGTCATTATGTGGCCCGCGCGGTTCATGCCGAGCCAATAAATTCTTCGACAATTGCTACTGATGCCGTTTTGGCGATTGCCGGCGCGATCTCCAGAAGTATTATTACCCCAGTTAAAAGCTATTTTACTTATCTTTCACCTTTTACACTAAAAGATTTCGCTTTCGTTACTAGTCAACCTACTCGTGCACCAAGCACAAACTAAGTTCCAAATAATTATGTTTTTCTTAGCACGATAAATTTTTTGTCGTCACAAAAAATTTTCTCTACTCCCTCGCTTTCTTGCTAGAAAGCTCAGTCCGTAAGGCACGAAAAACAAAATTATTTTTCACTTAGTTTTTTCAGTTTACTAATTTACTAACTTTAACTATTAAGAAAATATGTCAAAAATTATTGGTATTGATCTTGGTACCACTTTCTCGGCAGTAGCCGTAATGGAGGGTGATGCGCCAAAGATTATTGAAAACATTGAAGGTTCTCGAACTACACCATCAATCGTGGCGACCGCTAAAACCGGTGAACGATTAGTTGGTCAATTGGCTCGACGTCAGGCTGTTACAAACCCAAAGAACACCATCTTTCAGATTAAGCGTTTTATGGGTCACAGTTTTGATGATGCGGGTGTGCAAAAAGATAAGGCCACCTTGTCATTTGACGTTCTAAAATCAGCGACAGGTGGTGTTGAAGTGACTATGAATGGCCAGAAGTATAAGCCAGAAGAAGTTTCGGCGATGATTTTGCAAAAATTAAAAAATGATGCCGAAGCTAAACTTGGTGAGAAAATTACTGATGCGGTGATTACTGTGCCGGCATATTTCAACGATTCACAAAGACAAGCCACAAAAGATGCAGGTGCAATTGCTGGTTTGAATGTGCTTCGAATTATCAATGAACCAACCGCCGCCGCTTTAGCTTACGGTTTCAACAAGAAAAAGGATGAAAAAATTGCTGTTTACGACTTTGGAGGTGGTACCTTTGATATCTCCATTCTTGAAGTTGGGGCCGACATCGTGGAAGTAAAATCAACTGATGGTGACTCACATCTTGGTGGACGTGATATTGATAAAAGAATTATTGATTGGATTGCGACTGAATATCAAAAGGAAAGCGGTATTGATGTTCGAAAAGATACTTTGGCTTTGCAACGATTGGATGAAGCGGCTGAAAAAGCTAAGATTGAGCTTTCAACAGCGATGGAAACTGAAATCAATATCCCATTCATCACTTCAGATGCTTCTGGTCCTAAACACTTGTTGATGAAATTAAGCCGAGCCACTTTGGAAAAATTGTGTCAGGATTTGATCGATCGATCAATTGAAATTACTAAACGAGCAATTGAAGCTTCACCATTTAAAATTAATGATATTAATCAAGTTTTGATGGTGGGTGGACAGACTCGTATGCCAGCGATTTATAATGCCGTAAAAGCTTTGTTTGGTAAGGAACCAAACCTCTCAATTAACCCTGATGAAGTAGTAGCCCTAGGTGCGGCCGTTCAAGGAGGTATTTTGCGCGGAGATGTGAAAGATATTCTTCTTTTGGATGTTA
>CAZLLX010000084.1:0-2315 GCA_964560805.1 uncultured Candidatus Saccharibacteria bacterium
AATGACGGGATCTGGAAATTGCAAACGCCTCTTAAGTGAGGCGTTTTTAATTTTCGCTTTATTGTTTTTACCCACGGGCTTTTTATTTTGTATTCGGACAAAAATCCCACATAAATTTAAACCAGGTCCTGAACGCTTCTGCAATTTTGGGGTTATAAATTACCGCTAGGTAGTTTTGTTCTTCAATTCCTCCCAACTTTATTCCAGAAATAATATTAACGTAGTCGCCGAAAATATCTACAGATGAGGGAGCCGAGTAGCCTTTGGGGAAAAATTTATAATCTTTGCCCACGTATTTAAGTATGGGCAGGTTTTTTTCTTTAACTTCAATATCGAAAAGGTGGTGCATTTTAATATTTTTTTGCCTCGCCTCCTTTATAAACTGAGGGAAAAAGTATTTATTTTTTTCATCCATCCATGCCCCTTTGGCACCAATGCAATAAAAGTCCTTGCCCACTTTAAGAATATCACGCATGTAATTTTTCCAGCCTTCCGGCCCATGATAAATATATACCGCTTCTTTTACTTTACTTTGCTTATATTTTCTATTTAGCGCAGGCAAAATGCTTTTAAGTTTGGATTCTTTCTCCCAGATTAAATCCGAAAGTCGGTCCGGTTGTGTAGGTGCGTATTTTTTGTCTTTTGATTCGGCGATTTGGTAAATAATTCCTTTTTGTAAAAGCCGAGGGATAATGTCGTAAATATTGCGTTTATGGACGCCAATTTTCAGAGAAATTTCCGGGACGCTTCCTTGTCCCATGTCTAAAAGCCCTTCATAAATTTTAGCTTCGTTTTGGGAGAGGCCGATTGCCTCTAAAATTTCCTGGTACATGTGATTTTAGTGGTGGTATTTGCCACTCATTTTATTGTATGTAAACTTTACTCTTAAGTCAATCAGTATGTATTTGATATCAAAATTTCAGGGAATTTCGACGCTTTTAATATTCGGCCTGAGTATGATAGGGCTAGTCTATTGGCTGACGAAAAAACAGATTCACTCTGCCGAGGCTTTTCTGGTTGCTCGCCGGGAAGTGGGATGGCTAAGGGGAGCTTTGAGTATTGCGGTCAGTTGGGTATGGGCGCCAGCTATTTTTATTGCATCTTTGCAATCCTATACTAAAGGAGTAGCGGGGGCATTTTGGTTTATAGTACCGAATATAATTTGTTTTTTTATTTTTGTGCCTTTGGCCATACGTTTGAGGAATTTTTTACCCGAAGGTTATACACTGCCTCAGTTTATTTTAAAGCGCTATAATGGAGATAGGGCTGCGCATATTGTTTTTTTAATTTTATTTTTTGGGTATCAGCTAGGAGCAATTGTTATAAATTCCTTAGCAAGCGGGATTTTGCTAAATGCTCTCACGGGTATAAATTTTTATTTCGCCGTTTTAAGCGTAACGGTTTTAGTATTATTATATGCTTTAATAAGCGGGTTGGAAGCCTCCATTGTCACCGATGTTATACAAATGACAATGGTCTTAATGTTTTGTTTTATTTTAGTTCCTTGGACAATTATAAGGGCAGGGGGTTTAAATTCGGTTGTGGGCGGGTTTTCGGGCCTGAGCGGACAATTTGGAAATATTTTAAATCCTTATGTGGCTTACACATTTGGGATTGCCACTACCCTGAGTTTAATTTCCGGACCCATAGGCGATCAAATGTTTTTTCAAAGGGTCTATGCGTCTAAAAGGAATGAAATTGTAAAAACTTTCATTGGCGGCGGATTAATTTTCGGTTTAGTGCCTATTATTTTGAGCCTGCTTGGCTTTGTGGCAGCTAATCCCACTTTTAGTGAGCAAATAAAAGTTGCGGACCCACAAATGGTGGGACCGTTGGTGATAGGTCATTTTTTGCCTCAAGGTGCATTGATACTGTTTTTATTTATGGCTTTTGCTGCGCTTGCTTCAACAATTGACAGCGCCTACTGTGCTATAAGTTCTTTAGGAGCGGTGGATATTTATAAACGTTATTTTAATCCCCAAGCTTCCGAAAAAAATATGTTGAATGTTTCAAGGTTATTTATGCTGGCCATGGGGCTCATTGGTACGGGCATAGCACTTTTGAAGCCTCAGCTGATTTGGGTATTTTTAATTTATGGTGCGCTGGCTTCCGCAGGCTTTTTCCCAACCGTGCTAAGCCTATATTGGAGCCGTTTGAGCAAAAAGGGTGTTTTTTGGGCAGTTACACTATCGTTGCTGTTTTCATTACCGCTTTCAATCTATGCCAATATTTTACAAAACCAAAATCTAGTTGTTTTATCGGCAATATTAAGCGTAAGTATAGGTTTAGTAATTTGTCTAGTGGATGGATTTTTT
>CAZLLX010000085.1:0-2212 GCA_964560805.1 uncultured Candidatus Saccharibacteria bacterium
TTATTCCCTTAGCCACCCAGCCAAAAACCGGCCTACGCCGGTTATTTTATGGGGTGGCTACTGGGAGTTGAACCCAGACAGAGAGCTCCACAAGCTCGCGTGCTACCGCTACACCATAGCCACCATTAAAGCCCCTATTTGTAATTTGGAGCTTCCTCTTTTATACCACTTTTATGGTTAGAATGTCTAGCCAAAGCATAAAGAAGACTGGATAAGCGATTTAAATAGGCCAAAGTAAAATCACCAAGCTTCGCTTTACCCTCTTCACTCACCTGCACCACCCGACGCTCGGCTCGACGCGCCAAGGTTCGGGCAAAATCAAAAAGTGAACCAATTTCTGTTCCACCAGAAATGAAAAAAGTTTTTATCGGTGGTAATTCTTTTTCAATGGTATCAACAATATTCTCAATTTCTTTTACTTTCGCTTCATCAATCGTTTTAGGTGCTCCCGCCACCTCGGCTTGAACAATAAAAAGATTTTCTTGGGTACGATGAACAATATCTCCCACCTTGGTATCACCCAAACTCAGATTAGCTTTATAACTTTCTAATTTAGCAAAACCTAAAAATGAATTTACTTCGTCCAAGGTTCCCAACGCCTCGGCAATCGCCGAGCTTTTAGAAATTCGCTGATCGCAACCAAAAGTTTTGGTTGTACCTACATCGCCTTTTCTTGTGTAGAGCATAGTTCTATCATTATTAATTAATAAGGTGCCCAGGAGAAGACTCGAACTTCCAAGCCCTTGCGGGCGCTACCACCTCAAGGTAGTGCGTCTACCAGTTTCGCCACCCGTGCCTAACTAAAGCATAGCCCAAATATTTCGAATATTCAACAAAAAACTCTGCGCTAGGCAGAGTTTTTTGTTCTATTTAGTTTCCTTTGGCTCGCTAGAGCTTTCTGAAGCGACAGCGGCAGGAGTTTCAGTAACTGGCTCTTTAGCATTAATAATGCTTTTCATTTTTCGACGGATTTCCTTGGCTGCCTTATCGCGAATATTATATAGTTTTGATCGGCGAACCATAGCTTTTCGAACAACTTCGATTTTCTCAATATTTGGAGAATACATTGGAAAGATTCTTTCTACACCAACCCCGTCCACCACCTTTCGAGCAGTAAATGTACCACCCGCCTCATCACCATGCTTGCGGGCAATAATCATACCCTCAAAAACCTGAATACGAGATTTATCACCTTCTTGAATTTTTTGATGAACACGAACAGTATCCCCTGCCTTTAGCATTAATTTCTTTCGCTCTTCAATGTTTACTGATGAAATTTTCATTACGATAATCTAGCACAAAATAATATTTTAAGCAAGATTAAAGAAATCAACCGCTTTTTGAAAGTCTGATGGATATGGAGCCACAAACTTTTGCATTTTACCGTTTGGCATTTCAAATTCAATTGAATAGGCATGAAGCGCCAAACGTCCAATTTCTATTGGTGATTTACGATAGACTGAATAAAGCTTGTCTCCCAAGATTGGATGCCCAGTATCGGCAAAATGAACACGAATTTGATGTGTTCGGCCGGTTTTTGGATTAGCCTGAACAAAAGACATCCGATTTTTTCGAGCTAAAGTTTTGTAATAAGTTAAAGCCTCTTTCTCTTCCCCTCGAATTGCTTTCCCTGTGGCTCTTTTTCTAAAATCACTTTTATTTCTTCCAATTGGTAAATTAATTAAGCCTTCATCATAACGAACATCACCATATACTATGGCGTGATAAAACTTTTCAATATCTCGATTTAAAAATTGCTGTTTAACAAAATCGTAGGTTTCTTGATTTTTAGCAATTAAAATCAAACCCGATGTTTCTTTGTCAATTCGGTGTAAAATACCAAAACGAGTAATAATTCCTCCCGAACCAATTTTTAGTTCTTCACCAATTTTTTCCAATTCAGGGTGATTAGTTTTTAACCAATCAATCAAAGTCTCTTCCCGACTACGTCCATCTGGATGCACCATTAAACCCGATGGCTTATTAACCACCAATAAGTTTTGGTCTTCATAAAGAATAGACACGTCCATGTGGGCGATGAGGGACTCGAACCCCCGACCTTATCAGTGTAAATGATTTGCTCTACCAACTGAGCTAATCGCCCGCCCACTGTTTATATCATAGATTAGAAAAATAATAAAGTGTTGCGCCCTCGGCAGGAATCGAACCTACATCAAAGCCTTAGAAGAGCTCTGTTCTATCCATTGAACTA
>CAZLLX010000086.1:0-2208 GCA_964560805.1 uncultured Candidatus Saccharibacteria bacterium
TAAAATATGTTATATTGCCAAGGCACGGGAGATTAGTTTAGTGGTAGAACAACGGTCTCCAAAACCGTTGGTGGGGGTTCGATTCCTCCATCTCCCGCCTTCGCTTCGCCATAGCTTTCTTAAGCGTAGGCGAGCTTCGTTTCATAATCAACATTAATTTATTTTATCTACCAAAGCTTCGGCGAGGTAAACCCGCTTTTACTTGCCGAAGCTTCTTAGCGTAGGCGAGTTTTACTTCTTACGATATACCCCTAAGACAACTTTTCCACAAAGTAAAACTTGTACTTAAATTTGAGATATATAGAATTATCCGATGCAATATGTTTACTGTTTAATTTGTAAGGATGGTTATTATATTGGTTGCACTGATAGTTTGAAGGAGAGACTAATTAGACATAGTAAGGGTTATGTTCTTGCTACAAAAAATAGACGACCTATTTGTTTAAAATTATTTTTTGGAATTGATAATAAATATCAAGCTTTTGCTTTTGAGAAATATTTAAAATCTGGTTCCGGAAGAGCTTTTCTAAATAAACATTTTCACAATCGCCACTAAGGCAATTATCGCCCAAATGATATTTAAAACCGCCGGTTGGGTGTTTTTATCATCTAAGGCATCTGCTGTGATTCCAATTGCTCCAGTAAGATTTAAGATTTGATACCAAAGGGAAGTGTTATTCATAATTTCAAAACTGTTTAATAGATAAGCAATCATAATTGCCGTGATTCCATACCACCCCAAAACTTCAGTTATTTTATTTTTCATAACTTTATCATAATCCACAATACTACTTGTAGCAAGTAAAATATTGTGGTAGCATTTTACCCAGACACGTAGCAAGGTGCAACGTTTGCATCAAGTTCACGTGAGTTGTACAAAGTTGAGGTAGAGCATTGAAAAAGAAATTGCAGGATATGCCTGTGCGTCCACAGGCATGTGTGGCTGGAATTTGTCTTGCCTACAGCGAGCTTCACAAGCCGCTGTTGGACATGGTTCACTCCAACCCCGAGCCGGTCGTGACCGAAATCACTTCGGCCGAAGGCCGGATCTTTCGCCGGGTGGCGAGGATGATCACTCGGGTCGTTAAGAATGAACTGATGGAAATCCACGCCGTCCTTCGGCTGGTGGACGTTCAGATCAAGGCTGAGTTGGCCGAACTTGAACGCATCGCCAACGTCACCTACGAGGGAATCTACGCACTCGCAAGGGTGATCTTCCTTCACCGTCTCCACAAGGTCTCTCCGGCCTGATTCGGTCCACGACCGAATCCCCGCAGCGCGATGTCTATCCGGACGTCGCGCTGTTTACATTTTAATCTGCCACTTAATATTTTTATTTCGCTTAAACCAAGTTCGCTGTCTTTTCACATATTGCCAAGTTTCTTTTAAAATATTTTCAATCATTTCCGCTTCCCTTATTTTATTTTGTAAAAATAAGGCGCAGTTTTTATACTCCAAGCCAAAGCTTTCTAATCGCTCGTATGAGATACCGCTGTCGTGTAATCGTTTAACTTCGGCCACCATACCAATCGCCAGACGTCTTTCTAGGCGGGCTTTAATTCGCCCCTTGAGGGTCAAATCTGCCCAATCTAGGCCGATATATTCAGGGCTGTACTTAATACTAGTGCTGATTTTGGGCACTGTCCCAAGGCGTTCGGCGATTTCCAGGGCCCTTACTAGGCGCACTTTATTGTGCTTATCAATTGTGTTGGCTCTTTCAGGATCAAGCTTTTTTAATTGTTCAAAAAGTTCGCTGGCTGTTTTTTGTTCCAATTTGGCTCGTAGTTTTTTATTTGGTGGCACTTTCGGCAGTCGAAGCCCGGAAACTAATGTATCAATATAAAAACCGGTTCCGCCACAAATAATTGGTAAATGTCCTCTTTCTAAAATTTCCGAAATTTTTTCTTCAGCCAGTTCACAATATCTTTCCACCGAAAAATCTTCGGTTGGATCAGCTACATCAAGCAAGTGGTGGGGCACACCTTTCATTTCTTCTTTAGTAATTTTACCAGAACCCAAATCCATTCCACGATACACCTGACGCGAATCGGCACTGATTATTTCACCATTATATTTAAGAGCCAGTTCCACCGCTAAATCACTTTTGCCAGTGGCGGTTGGTCCTAAAACCACCAAGATTTTTGGCTTGGCCCTGTCTGGGGTTTTCATAATGTGCCGGGAGAGAGAATCGAACTCTCATGAATTTCT
>CAZLLX010000087.1:0-2163 GCA_964560805.1 uncultured Candidatus Saccharibacteria bacterium
CAAATCATGCTCGAGACCCGGAGTCTCCAGCGCTGCTCTCTTGATTTGTGAAGGAGTCCGTGTGGCCCCCTCCGCTCTTTGTGGTTTGCCAGTTGCAGATATGTCACGCTCGATCCCTCCGGACCCCCCCTTGTATCACCTAATCGAGCTCGTGTCTCTCTGGCAAGCCACTGTTTTTCGGAAGCACCCGATCGTCGGGTGTTTTTCTTTACTATTTTTTAAAATATATTAGTATAATCGAACAAATGCTAGCTAACCGATTAAACAAGACTTCATTTGATCCCAAGGCTAAAATTGTTCTGGGTACAGGTGAAAAAATAAGTAACAAGTCTAAACCCACCATCTTTTTGGGTACAAATGTTTCGGGTAAATTACACTTGGGGCACTTGGTTTTATTTTCTATCTCAGATTATCTTTCTAAGATTTTTAAAACTAAAATTGTTGTTTCTTTAAATGAAATTGAATCAGTCTATGCTCGAGACAATAATTTAAAAAAAGTTTTAGAAAATCGTAAATTAATTATTGATTTTCTAACTAAGCAAAATATTTTAATTCACAGCCGAATCGAGGATTACGATCTATTGTTGCTTGCCACCAGATTGATTAAAATTCTAGAATCAGATAAAGCCAAATTAAGTAAACTTCAGTCTTTTTATCCTAAGAAACTTAATCCAAGTCAGGTTTTTGAAATTGTTTTAATGGCCGTTGCACCCGCTTTTGTGGCAAACGAGCAAAAGGCGAAAGATATTTTGTTGGTATATGGTGCTGATCAACAAAATCATCTAAGGTATATTTATGATTTGTATAAACAAGCTTGGTTTAAAAGGGAAGTGAAAGAGGCCTTTGGTTTTTCTTTGCCCAAATTAAATTATTTGGTGATTAGATTGATTCCAAATCTGTTGGCCAATAGTAAAATGAGTAAAAGTAAAAATAAATCAACCATTTCTTTTGATCAGATTAAATCTGATACCAGATTAACTAGTGAAATTGTTGAGTATCTAAGCTCGGTGATTGAAATTATGGCCCCCTTAGAAAGTTCCACAAAAAATCCATGGTTGAATTACATTAATACTTTAATTTTTTAGATTTATTTAGTAACGATTTTGTGTTAATATCAATATATGTCTATTATAAAAAATAAAGATGCTCAGAAAAAAAATAATATAAAAGGTTCTAAAAGGGGAGGGCCACTTTGGCCAAAGTTTTTTGGTCGTGGTTCACTTCTGTCAAATATTTTGAATGTTGTTTTAATGCTTCTAATCATCGTTTCTCTTTACTCAATGATAACTGGTGGCGATAAAGCCGACCAGAATATTCCAATTTCTCAATTAGCTAAAGATATTTCAGCTGGAACCGTGTCTAAAATTGAAGTAAGTGGCAATGATTTAAAGATAACTTACAACAAGACAGCAAGTGAAACAGAGGCAACATTAAAAAAATCACAAAAGGAGGATGGTACCGCTTTAAGCCAAACTTTATTTAACTACGGTGTTGATTCGAAAAAACTTGAGGCTGTTAAAATTGATATCGTAAATGAAAGTGGTTTTGCCTATTGGATGATGATTCTGGGTCCTTTCGTAATTCCTTTAATTTTTATTGCCTTCTTTATTTGGTTCTTAACTCGACAGGTAAAAGGGGCGGGTATGCAAGCCTTTACTTTTGGTCAAAGCAAGGCCCGAATGACTTTGCCAAATGATAAAAAACAAAAAATTACTTTCAAGGATGTGGCGGGTGCTAAAGAAGCTAAAGAAGAATTATCTGAAGTGGTGGATTTCTTGAAAAACCCTAAAAAGTTTCTTGATATCGGTGCGCGAATTCCAAAAGGTATTCTATTAATGGGTGCACCGGGTACTGGTAAAACTTTGTTGGCCCGAGCCGTGGCTGGGGAAGCGGGCGTAGCCTTTTTCTCAATCTCAGGTTCTGAATTCGTGGAAATGTTTGTGGGTGTTGGTGCTTCACGCGTTCGTGATTTATTTAAAATGGCCAAGCAAATGGCGCCAGCGATAATTTTTGTGGATGAAATTGATGCCGTTGGTCGAGTCCGTGGTGTTGGTTTGGGTGGTGGAAACGATGAACGTGAGCAAACACTGAACCAAATTTTGGTGGAGATGGATGGTTTTGAACCAAATGAAAAAGTGATTGTGATGGCGGCTACCAACCGCC
>CAZLLX010000088.1:0-2136 GCA_964560805.1 uncultured Candidatus Saccharibacteria bacterium
GACGTGATCTTGCATATATTCAACCTGTTTATATTTTTTTGAATCACGTTCGGCTTCGGCGGCTTTGATTTCTTGCTCGGTAGCCAAAGAAGCGATTTTTTCATATTTAATCCATTCACCCTTAGACAATTTCTCGCCTTTTAAGTGTTTTTCTAATAAACGATGAACAAGTAGATCGGGATAACGACGAATTGGGGAAGTAAAATGAGTATAAAATTCAAAGGCTAAACCAAAATGACCAATATTCTTTGTAGAATAAATTGCTTTGGCCATTGAACGAACAGCCGCGGTTTTAATCATTGATTCTTCAGCTTTACCTTCAATTTGCTTGAAAAGATTTTGTAAATCTTTGGCGGTAATACCTTTACCTTTTTTAATTTCCAAATTATAACCCAAAGCTTTAACAAAAATACTTAAAGAAGTAATTTTTTCATTATCGGGTAAATCGTGGATTCGATATAAGAACGGACTGTCTGAATTAGCTTTTTTATAAGCTTTAAAAATAAATTCAGCCACTTCTTTGTTCGCCAAAAGCATATATTCCTCGACTAGTTTGTGGGTATCAAGACGTTGTTTCTTATAAATTTTGATTGGCTTGCCGGTATTATCAAGTTCAAAAGCGACTTCGTCTTGTTCAAAATCAATTGCACCATGTAAAGTTTTTTCGTGACGGAGTTTCTTGGCAATAGTATTAAGGGTTTGAAGCTCTTCAAAATATTCACCCATGCCAGCATTCAAAGTTTCTTGAGCCAATTCATAAGTAAATCTTTTAAAAGATTTAATTATTGTTTTACCAAACCAGCGTGAAAGAACCTGGCCATTTTTATTCATCTCAAATACAGAAGAGAAAGTTAGTTTTTCCTCATTTGGATTCAAGCTACAAATATCGTTTGATAGCACTTCAGGCAGCATTGGGATGGTGCGATCAACTAAATAAACCGAGAACTCTCTTTTAACCGCTTCGGTATCCAATGCGGTTTTTTCTCGAACATAGTGGGAAACATCCGCAATGTGAACGCCAATTTCAAAATTACCATTTGGTAATTTTTTAATTGAAATCGCATCGTCGAAATCTTTGGCGTCTTTTGGATCTATCGTAAAGGTTGGTGTTTGGCGAAAATCACGTCGTTTTGCAATTTCAGTTCGGGGAATTGGCTTCTCAGTTTTTTCTAGATGTTCAGCCTCGGCTTCAACCTCGGGTGGAAAACCAATTTCAAAACCACGTTCATAAAGAATACTTGCCATCTCGGTATTGTGTTCACCGGCCTTACCCAACACCTTTATAATTTCACCCTCAGGATTGGTGGCGGTTTTTTCCCAACGATTAATTTTAACTAATACTTTCATACCAACTTCAGCCTTGGAAGTTATGACGCTTTGTTTAGAGACAACAATATCGGCATACATTTTTTTATCATCAGGCAAAAGAAAATATTTATCTTTCTCTTTTTGCAAAATACCAGCAAAAGCTTTTTTGGCGCGTTTTTGAATGGAAACCACTTTACCAGCGGGATTGCTTTTGCCTCGACGGTCTTTATTTTGTCTTCGGCCAGAGATTAAAGCTACGGTCACGCTATCGCCGTGTAGGGCAGTGTTAAGGTCTTCATTTTGAATTTCAATATCGTTCTCTTTGTCAGATTTGGCTTTGCCGGCTAGGTTTTGAAGTCGTAAATAGCCCGTTCCGCGCATATTAACGCTCAAAATACCCGACAGGGTTTTACTCTCGTTTTTCTTATTAGGAGCTTTGTGTTTATTAGGCATCTGACTACTTTAGCAGAAAAAGTGAGTTTTGTATATTACGACGGTTGACTATTTTACCGTTTTACGCTAAGATAGCCCTTATGTTAATGATAAGATTACAACGTGTAGGACGGGTGCATGAACCAGTTTTTCGTTTGGTTCTTGTGGATTCAAAGCGAGGTCCAAAGAGTGGTCAAGCTTTAGAAGTTCTTGGCAGTCACGATACTCGAAAAGAAAAAAAGAATAGTGAATTTAATGCTGATCGAATCAAGTATTGGATTTCAAAGGGTGCTCAACCTTCTGATACCGTTCACAATCTTTTGATCAATAAAAAAATCATCACTGGTAAAAAAGTAAATGCTTTACCAAAAAAGACTCCAATAAAGAAAGATGCTC
>CAZLLX010000089.1:0-2115 GCA_964560805.1 uncultured Candidatus Saccharibacteria bacterium
GAGACCATGCCCAAATGTAATTGATTGGTTCAGTTTTAATTGTTTGTATTAAACCGTGCTCTGTGTATTTCATTTGTTTATTAATTAATTCTTCAATATATAATTTTGTTATCCAATCATCATGCCTCATACAATCTCACAAAGTCCTCCGGCACATGCTGCCTCTGATTGTAAATTCGTGTTATCCCGCAATTCAATTACTTTAGTGAGGTCAATATTATTTAATTTTGAAAATAATTCATTATATTCATCTTCACTACAATCAGTAAATGGGGCCTGTACATAAGAACCTCCGTCAAACGGCAATACTGAAATTCCGGAATAGAAATTTCTATTTTCCCACATCCAATTTCCTACACCATCCCATTCATCTGGTTTAATCGAAATAGTTGCAGAAACATTATTATAATTTGGACCTTTCCGATGACCAGTTTGTACCCAATTGATATTATATTTTTTTACACGTTCCAATAAATTAAAAACTGATTCGGTTCTTATTATTGAACTTAGTGGTGCTTTTTGTGGAATTGATATTACTGCTATTTGACTTGGTTTGAAAAAATCGTCTTCAACTAATTCTGGATGATAAATTAATAAATAGGTATAAATTGCTTCATCCTTTCCAACTCTAATACGACGAACATAAAAATCGTTATGCCAAGCATGAATTCCCGAACTTGTGCCTAAAACGCAACTTGTGGTACCTGATGGTTTGATAGTAGTTGTTCGGGCTGCTTTATTTATTCCAATTAATTTACTAACTCGTTCATTTTCATTCTTTACAATTGTTGATACTTCTGTCAACCAATCCGGTTCAATTTTGTTAGAAGCAATTCCAGTAATACCTACCCCAATCAATGAGTCTTTTTCTGTATTTGTTTTCCAAACTGGTCTAAGATAATAAAAATCAGTGTAACTGGCTTGTAATGTAGAAATAAAACTTGCGTGTTTAGCACGTTCTGAAAAATCTTCAAAACTTAATACATCAGATCCATTAATTTCAACTAAATTACAAAAAGTAAATGGTCTAAGTGAAATTTCATGGCAAGGATTAAATCCAAATTCAGGATCGTTTGACCACGATATACCTGGTTCTCCGCTATTACTTAACTCAATTTTTTTCCAAAGTTCTTTAAATTCTTCTTCTTTAATTCTATTTCTTAATATTAATGCACTATTATTTGCACGACCTCGCTGTGGATTCAATTCCCACCAATTTCCATATTTGCAAGTTAGCATTGCTTCATCATCAAAACTAAATAATGATATCATTGCCGCTCGTCGAATTCCACCACTCAATACTGCATCTGCTAAATGACATTGTATGTCGTGACATTCTAACGGAGTTAATTTTTCACCATTTTCTTTTCCTTCTAAAATCGCCTCAATTTGAGTTAAGCAAATTTTCAAAGGTTCGGGCCCGGGTGCCTTGCCCCCACTTGTAATTAAATCAGCACCTTTATGTCGAATATCAGAAAAATCAAAACGAGGTTTAAATCTACCAGAAAAATAACTTTTTAATAAAACTTTTACTGCATCAGACCAACCAGCAATTGAATCCTCTATAACATATCTATGACTTTTAACTGGTTTGATTATTTCTGGTAATTTATCAACATGATGGAACTGAACTGAATAACCAACACCACAACCAGAAAGCAACAAAAACATAGTTTCAGAAAATGCTTTATAATGATCAATAGGTAAAAAACAACAATTATAAATTCTTTGATTGCCAACCTCTATACTTTTTCCAGCAAATTGAAGTGAACGCATCGATGGTAATATTTTCTTATCATAAACCATTTTATATGCCACTTCAATTTCATCTTTTAAATCGGGAAACTTCTTTAAATGCATTTCCTTATTTCTATCAACCAATTCATTCCAAGTTTCTCTACGTTGTTTTTCTGGTAAATATTTTGCATATTTCATATGCACTGTTATATCAGATAAAATTCTTTGACTCAGTTCCACTATTTAGTCCCTTTTTCCTTTCAAATTTATTAAATAATTCTTGTGCTTGCTGTCTATCATATTCTTCATTTGATATGATTTTGTCTTTAGTTTCTTGACCTTTGTCTGTTTTTGGATGATAAAACTCAATTTTACCAT
>CAZLLX010000090.1:0-1992 GCA_964560805.1 uncultured Candidatus Saccharibacteria bacterium
TTAGATAATCACAGATTGATTTAGTTAAATTACCCTTACTTAATTCAATCACCCCACCATAGTCAAAAACAATTGCTTTTATCATTCAATTATAAATTTAAAATCTTATTAAAAAACTCTGTCTTTCTTGTATAGTACTCTCTAACACTTAGACCATTACCCGCTTCCTTTAATTTTCGATATTCTTCAAGCGCATCAGGATGGCTTCGTAAATATGCATCAATTTTGGAATTCTTTTTCCAACTAACACCATCTTCGTTCATCAAATAAATATCAATTCTCTTACCAAGTTCTTCGTTAATAAAATGAACTCGATCATTTGGATAAAGTTTTTTATAAGGCCCTAAAATTTTAGACAATTTTTCAACATATTCATCAAACAAATGTTCCGGCACCGGTAAATAAGTATCAATCTCGTCTTGACCAGAAATTCCAAAACTGGAAGCTCCCTTGTGTAATAACTCGAATTCAGGCAAAGCTTTTTTGATTTTCGCTTTGATAATTTGAAATTTTTCTTCGGACGTTGGGTCAAACGTAACAATTTTAATTTTGTCTGTATCAGACAAATGATCCAGCCATTTTTTATCAGCGTCGGTGAGCATAATTATTTAGCCGCCAAAGCTGGGCGTTTGATTATTAATTCCTTGTCTGGATTTTCTTTTTCTAAATTTGTAATAATTTTTTCGGCGACCGACTCTGGGCTCATAAAGGTTTCAAAATCAGCTGGGGTATCTTCATTAAATAAAAAGGTTTTAATTCCACCAGGATAGACAGCAATTAATTTAATCGGACTATCTTTTAATTCTTCTTGAAGTGATTCAGTGAAACCGCGCACAGCATACTTGCTGGCACAATACATTACTGTATTTGGTCGGCCGTTCAAACCAGAAGTAGAAATGATGTTTACAATCGTGCCAGCGTTTTGTTTTTTCATTTCCACCAAAGCTGATCGTGTACCATAAACCGTTCCAAAAACATTAGTTTCAAACATCGCTTTAGCTTTGTTCATATCGATATGTTCAATCAAAGATTTTGACAGCCAGACTCCGGCATTATTAATCCATAAATCAATTCTTCCAAAACGAGTCAAGGCTTCATTGGTTAGTTTATTAATGTCTTCTTCTTTTGAAACATCAGCCACCACAAAATCAGCTCCGATTTCTGTAGCCAATTTTTCAAGCTTATCTTTACTGCGCGATGAAATGACTAGTTTAGCACCCTTGGCAGTTAAAATTCTAGCCAAGCTTTCACCCAAACCATAACTGGCGCCGGTAATAACAACAACTTTATCGTTTAAAATCATTGCCGTATTCTAGCATAACTTTTATAAAACTAAACTAATTTAATTGTGCCTATTCGGTTAAAGTATAAAAACTTTCATTCAAAAAACACTTCACCGCCATACGACTGGCGTCAAAATGTGGCTCGGGCAGATTTTTAGGATTAACCCAAACCCAACCTTCATTTTTCTCAGGTTCCATATTTTTTAATTCACCAAAATATTCTTTGGCTAACAAGATAACAGAAATATAATGTTTCCCCTCTTCTTTATAAGTTTCCAAATTATTAGTCACCGCCATAACTTTTGGATTGATAAGAGTTAAATTAGTCTCTTCTTTAATTTCTCTAATCGCTCCGGCTTCAAAAGTTTCTCCTATTTCCAAATGTCCGCCTGGAATTGAAAACTTTGGTGCATGGCCACCCTTCCGGCGCCCAACCAAAATATCACCGTCTTTGTTGACAATTATTATTCCAAGTCCGACTTTTACATGTTGACAATTCATTTCTGTATTTTATCACGAATTTACAGACAATTCATTTCAAAAAATTAATATAAAAAAACGAGGGCACCTAGCAATCTTGCTGCAACAAGAAATGCTGGTGCCCGAGCAACAACGAAGTCAGCGATTATCCTGGCCAGCAACTCAGGATTGCTTCCAACTTCATTCCCAATGATCCGTACTTGTTGCTTAATGTACGGTAGGGGTTTGG
>CAZLLX010000091.1:0-1956 GCA_964560805.1 uncultured Candidatus Saccharibacteria bacterium
CGTGGGGAATAGAGGTTCCAAATGATCCAGCCCAAGTAATGTATGTTTGGTTTGACGCGTTGGTGAATTACATTTCAGTAATCGGCTGGCCAAATGATTTAGAAAAATTTAATAAATGGCACAAAGATAATGGGGGAATGATTCAATACTGTGGTAAAGATAATTTACGTCAGCAAAGTGCCATGTGGCAAGCGATGTTAATGGCGGCTGGTTTACCGAATTCTCAGAAAATTATTATTGACGGTTTTATTACTGGCCCAGGTGGGGTGAAAATGAGTAAATCACTTGGTAATGTAATTAGCCCGCTTGAGATAATTGAAGAATATGGCACTGAAGCTTTGCGGTACTATGTAGCTCGAGAAATTCATCCGTTTGAAGACACCGCCTTTACCAAAGAGTCATTCAAGACAGCCTATAATGCTAATTTGGCGAATGGTTTGGGTAACTTGGTGAGTCGGGTGATGAAGATGGCGGTCACAAATGGTATAAAGTTTGATAAAAAATTAGATCAATCAATTTATGGACAAAATTACTTATCACAAAGGTATCACGAAGGTATTAAGGAATATAACCTACAAAAAGCATGTGACTGCATTTGGCAGATTATATCTTGGTGTGATCATTCTATTCAAAAGAATAAACCGTTCAAATTGATTAAATCAGAAAATCAAGAAGAGAGACGAGATGCAACAAGATTGATTAAAACACTTCTTTGTAATGTTTTCATGATTTCTGAATTACTGGCGCCAATAATGCCAGAAACATCAAAAAAGATTTCATATTTAGTATCGAATAATGTGTTACCTGATAAACCATTGTTTGCGAGAAAAGATGATAAATCTTTTGATATTAATAAAAAGAATATTAGGCAGGTAAAGCAAGAATCTGCTCCAGACTACATGTCATTTCTGACGGGCGGTTTAATTCTTTGGTTTATTGGCTACTTAATATCTAAGAATAATACAGGCACCGTTGAGGGAGATATTGGTTATGCAATATCAACTGTTGCTACGGGAATATTTATAACGGGTGTTGTTAAGTTTTTTAAAAATAGGAAATAGACTACCAACCTCCCCTAACCCCTCCTTAACTAAGGAGGGGGAGGGACCCACATATTCGACTTAATCTAGATTACAATAATTACCCACGAGGGTTGGTCACCTTCCCTCCTCAGCTGAGGAGGGACTGAGGGAGGTTGATATCCTATTCATAACTCCCTCTATGTTTGTGTTAATTTCACTATTCCAAAATCGCAAAACGGTTATACCCAATGAATTTAAAAACAATGTTCTTTCATTGTCATATTCCAGATTGTCCAAATGTTGTGCCCCATCTATTTCAATTGCCAATTTAGCTGTTGAGCAATAGAAATCTAAAACAAAACTACCAACACTATGTTGTCTTTTAAATTTAAATTTCAAACCTCTTCGTCTCAATCTACTCCAAAGTATTTTTTCCTGCGGTGTTAAATTTTTTCTAAGAATCTTTCTTTTTTCTTCAGACTGTTTAAGATTATGAACGTGATTTTCCACGCTGTATCCTAACATAAAATAACTTCTTGTGATATTATTTTTACTATGAAATATATCGATATCCATTCCCACCTAAGCAAAGAAAGTTATGGCGAGGATTTGCCGGCGGTGATAAAAAGGATGCAAGAAAATGAAGTCGGTACAATTACAATTGGCACCACTTTGGCGGATTCGATTGAGGCGGTTAAAATTGCCGAAGCCAATGAAAATGTTTGGGCTTGTATTGGCGTTCATCCACGCGCCGAAGCCGTGCCGGTTTTTGATATAGCGGAATTTGAAAAATTAATTGTTCATCCAAAGGTGGTGGCGATTGGCGAATGTGGTTTGGATTATTACAAACCTGAAACTGATTTGGCGGAAATGAAAAAAGTTCAGCGTGAAGTTTTTATTAAACAGATTGAATTGGCCATTAAATATGACAAGC
>CAZLLX010000092.1:0-1934 GCA_964560805.1 uncultured Candidatus Saccharibacteria bacterium
ATCCAGTTCTTCTTTACCGTCAATCATTTGTGGCTTTGTTCTAAGGAAAGTACTTAAATCATGAATATAAAGCCGACTTTCCTGCTGACGACCGATGCTGGTAAACAAAGCTGAGATCGCATTTTGAAAGCCGATCATACCACCAAAGAGAAATATAACTGTACCAACTTGTATTTCACCGACAATCGCTTGATGAACAAAAAATATTATTGAACCCAAGAGAACTCCCTGCGAAAATAAAGTGGCAAAGATTTGTTGGAAAAAGTTCTTTTGTTCATTTTTGATTTGCTTCTTTTCTACTTTCTCGAGAAAGATTTTTATTTTATTTGTAAAATTATTACCTAAACCAAATAATTTGATTTCAATTAAAGATGAAAGAGTCTTTATATAATCCTTGATTGACCAGTATTTTCGACGCTCTTCAGCATCAATATCATCACCCCAGATATACCAACCTCTTTTGCCGTATTCTGTGCCGATGATAAGCTGTGGAATAGAAGAAATTAAAATAGCTAAAAACACGATCCAGGATTGTTTGGCGATAATCACCGCCGAAAAGATAATGGTGATAACACTTTGATAATCATAGAACAAATAATTAATGACATTACTAATTACCCAGACTCCTTTTTCGTTGACTCGGTTTACGAAGTTATTAAACTCACTATTTTCATATTGAGAGATGTCGAGTTGTAGTCTTTTTTCTTCAATCAATAAATCAAAATACTTTGATAGAAAAAAATACATATCTTTCTCAAAATAGTTTTGCAAAAGAAACAAAAAACTAGGGACAATTAAAGAAGCACCGATTAAAATCAGAGCGAAAACTATCTGACGGGCATTATCAAAACCACCGATAGAATTGACTACGGTATCTACTAAGAAACCATTAGAATAAGCTTGGAATAAAGAAATTAAAGCGATACCAGTCGAAGTAATGAGAATAAGAATTAATGTGCCCAGACGCTTCTTCCAAACCAGTCGAAAAAGCCAGATTATATCCTTGATAAAATTTCTCCAATGGTTTAATTGATTTTTGTTTTTCATCTAAAAAGATAACAACAGATGCGGGGGATGGAGGAATCGAACCCCCGACATCAGTTTTGGAGACCGATGTTATGCCACTTAACTAATCCCCCTCGCCACGAAATACTAACAAATTTTACAACAAAAAACTAGCTCCGAGTGGAGCCAGTTTATTGTTTTACTTCTTTCCTTCTTTGTGGGTGGTGTTCTTTTTACACCATTTACAGAATTTTTTAAGTTCAATTTTACGCTCCACTTTCTTGCGGTTCTTTCGGCTCCAGTAATTGGTACGCTTACAGGTTTTACAAACTAATCTGATCAATTGTTCTTGTGACATAAATGTATTTAAATGAGTACCAAATATACCCTATTTAACTTAAAAAAGCAACTGTTATACTTTAATTACAGATTCAAGTCCGCCATTGCTTCATCGACGGTCTTGGTCGCTCGTCCTTCGGCTGGCTTATCACTAACCGCTCTCATATCTGGGCGAAGACCTCCGACTGGTTCGCTAATCTTTAGATTAACACGAGAATTGTTCTTCATACCGACAACTCTTAATAGAGTTCTGATCGCCTTGGCAGTATTACCCATACGACCGATAACTTTACCCATATCAGCAGCATTGACATCGAGGGTAAGAAGTACGCCCATCTCATCGACAGTTCTAGTAATTTTGACATCCTTAGGATTGTCTACTAAAGCCTTCACTACGTAATCTAGAAATTGTGTATCTAATTCCATTTTTTTATCTTATCTAATAATTAATAAATCTCTCCGTACAAATATTATATTATCACAATCAAAAAACACTCACAAGTCCTGTAAGTGCTTTTTGTTTTATTTAGGCTTTAGGTTCCTCAGTTTTCTCTTCTACCTTCGGAGCTTCTGCCTTTGGAGCTTCAGCT
>CAZLLX010000093.1:0-1922 GCA_964560805.1 uncultured Candidatus Saccharibacteria bacterium
GCTTTAATTTCATTCTTACTTGTGGCCGCTGCTGTCTTCTTCTTTGTGATCAAAGCAATGAATATTTGTATCGCCAAGACCAAAAAGAATCCGGTGCCTGCCGATCCAACCACTAAAAAATGTAGTGAATGTTTAAGCGAAATTCCTTTGGCGGCTAAACGTTGCGCACACTGTACTCAAACTGTGCTATAATCATTGCCCATCGCTGATAGTGTTAAGGTAAATAATTTAGTTGTTAAATTTAAGGATTTTGTCGCGGTTAACGACATTTCTTTTACTGTACCCAAAGGTGAAGTCTTTGCTTTTCTTGGTCCAAACGGGGCGGGTAAGACCACAACCATTAAAGTTTTGACAACTTTACTACAAAAAACTAGCGGTGAAGTTTTAATTGATGGAGCTTCAATTGAACACGACGAAAAAGTGATTAGAAAACTTTTTGGAATTGTATTTCAGGACCAAAGCTTGGATGATGAACTAACTGCTTGGGAAAATATGGAGTATCACGGCATACTTTATGGCGTACCGAAAAAGATTCGTCGCCAAAGAATTGATGATTTGTTTGCCTTAGTTGATTTAGCTGATCGTAAAGGTGATTTAGTACGTAATTATTCGGGTGGTATGAAACGTCGTTTGGAAATTGCTCGCGCTTTGATTCACGAGCCATCAATTTTATATTTGGATGAACCAACTCTGGGTCTTGATCCGCAAACCCGAAATCATATTTGGGATTATATTAATAGATTGAACAAAAATAATGGTATGACCATTTTCTTTACCACCCATTATATGGAAGAAGCTTCCAGAAACGCCCACAAGGTTGCTATTATTGATCATGGCAAAATTATTACTTCTGGTACTCCTCAAGAGCTTATTGCTAATACTGGCACGCCAAATTTGGAGGAGGCTTTTATTAAACTAACTGGCAAAACTATTCGTGATAATAATGCTGGCAGTTTGGATGGTTTAAAACAACAAGCCAAAATGTGGCGCGGTAAAAGATAAAAATATGAAAGCAATTTACGTTTTATGGTTAAGACAAATAAAAAAGTATTCACGTTCTAAGGCGCGTATTCTTGGTTCTCTTGGTCAACCGATTTTATTTTTGGTGGCTTTTGGTTTTGGTTTGGGTCCAATTTTTGCCAAAGCGGGTGGGGGAAATTATATAAACTTTCTGGCTCCAGGAATTATCGCGATGGGTATTATGTTTTCCGCAATGTTTGCCGGAATTGATGTGATCTGGGATCGACAGTTTGGTTTTCTGAAAGAAACTTTAGTTGCCCCAGTTTCTCGAATTTCGATTGTGATCGGGCGAACCTTGGGTGGTGCCACGATTGCTTTGTTTCAAGGTTTGATGGTTTTTATTATCAGCTTGTTTATTGGTTTTAAACCAATCTCATTAATTCATTTACCGCTGATATTAATAGTGATGATTTTGATTGCGATTTTATTTACTGCTTTGGGTACTGCTATTGCCGTGAGAATGCGTGATATGCAGGCCTTTCCATTGATTATGAACTTTTTAATGATGCCGTTATTCTTTTTGTCTGGTTCATTATTTCCGCTAAATGATATTCCGAAGGGCTTGGCCGCGGTGGTTAAAATAAATCCACTTTCATATGCTATGGATGCTTTAAGAGGTTTATTCTCTGATGTTTATCACTTTAGTTTGGGTCTAGATATTTTTGTTCTAATTCTGATTACCGCCATAATCTTGGCGATTGCTACTTTCTTGTTCAACAAGATTGAGGCTTAGATCAGCAAACAATCGATTGCTTTTTTGTCCAAATCAGCTGAAGTAATTTTGAATTTTACTTGATCACCCAAGCTAAATTTTTGTTTAGTTTTTTCACCAATCAAACAATAGTTTTTTTGATCTAGAACAAAGTAATCGTCACCCAGATCACGGATTTTTACCATACCCT
>CAZLLX010000094.1:0-1920 GCA_964560805.1 uncultured Candidatus Saccharibacteria bacterium
GATCATACAAAAATATTAGGTAAGACTTTAACAAGAATTGCTAACGATAAAATTGGTATTTTAAAAAGTGGTTCGGTTTTATTTACGACCGAACAACGTTCACATCTTAAAAAGATATTTGTAAAAAACAGCAAAAAACTTGGAGTCAAATGTAATGTTGTTGAAAGGCAAAAAGATTACGTTGGTTATAATCAAATATTAACACGAAAGGTTTTGGTTTTCTTGGGTCTTCAGACTGATATTATTGATAGGGCAATTAAAAATACGGTTATGCCTTGTCGTTTCGAAGTAATTCAAAAGATACCAACGGTTATTCTTGATGGTGCGCACAATCGATCCAAGATTAAATCAACAATTGATAAGGTAAAACAAATTAAGTACAATCAAGCGCATGTGCTTGTGGCGATTGGCAATACCAGTCAGGATCAGCTAATGGTGATTAAACAGCTAATAGGATTACCAAGACTGAAAAAGATAATAATAACGAAATCTGGAACAGTAAATCGTTTAACCTGTAATCCAAATAAAATCGTTGGTACACTGGGGAAATTTTTAAGAAAAAGTGATAATATAATCATTGAGAATGACCCAGACTTAGCCCTAAATTCATTGATGAGTTGTGCCGCTAAAGATGATTTAATTTTGGTAACAGGATCTTTTTTCCTTTCTGGTTATTTAAGGCGGCGTTGGATATCGGAGGAGTGGGTGCTTAAAAATTTAAAAAGTTTTAAATAATATGATTAAAATTCTAGACGGAAAAATTATTCGCGACGGTCTAATTTCAACACTAAAGCAACAAATATCTGCTTTGACGTGTCCGCCAAGACTAGCAATTATTCAAGTTGGAAATTTGCCGGAATCAAATAAATATATAAAAAACAAGATAAAATTTGCCGAAAAGATTGGTGCCTTGACTGAACTACATTTACTAAATAATGATGTGTCTGAATCAGAAATTATTTCACTAGTTCAACAATTAAACAATAATGTCCAAATCAATGGAATTATACTTCAATTACCATTACCAAAGCACCTTGATGCTTGGAAAATTATTGAAAATATTCGCCCAGATAAAGATGTTGATGGCTTAACTACAAAAACCAAATTTGTTCCAGCGACCGCTAGGGGTGTGACGACATTACTTAATTATTATCAGATTCCAGTTTTAAATAAAAGAATTGTGGTGATGGGGCGTTCAAAATTAGTGGGGGATCCAATTAGAAAACAATTAGAGGCTATTGGCGCGACCGTTTCGGTTGTTCATAGTAAAACTTTGAATCCAGCTGAAATTACTCAACAGGCCGATATTTTGATTGTGGCAATTGGCCAAGCCAAACTGGTGGGTGCTAGTTACATAAAACCAAACGTGGTAATTATTGATGTTGGGATTAACTTTCTTGATGGAAATTTGATGGGTGATGTTGATTTTGATTCGGTCAAGAATATTGCATCAGCTATCACACCAGTGCCGGGTGGGGTTGGGCCATTAACGGTCGCCTCGCTTTTTGCCAACTTGATTGATGCTTGTAAATAAAGCTTGTGTTATAATATTTACAAATGTACGATCCAAATCGCATAACCAGTTTTGCGTTTACAGATGCTAGAAATAAAAAGGTTGAATTTGGTATTAAAGCCAAAGACCGAACGAGACATGTCTATGTTATCGGTAAAACCGGTATGGGTAAATCTACTTTGCTTGAAAATATGGCCGTTCAAGATATCGCTAACGGCGAGGGTATGGCTTTTATTGATCCTCACGGTAAAACGGCCGAACTACTTTTGAACTACATTCCAGAAAATCGTATTAAAGATATTTTGTATTTTGCGCCCTTTGATATGGAACATCCAATATCATTCAATGTACTTGAGGATGTTGGTTATGATAAACGCCATCTGGTTGTAGCTGGTTTGATGTCTACT
>CAZLLX010000095.1:0-1919 GCA_964560805.1 uncultured Candidatus Saccharibacteria bacterium
GGGCCTTGTTTGTATCCATTTTCGGCCAGAATTTTCGAATTACCTTCAATATCCTCTGTTAAAACCAACAAATCTAATTCTGGTCGGCCCACCATCGGCACGGCCATTGCTCCGACCGCCTCAACATGTGAATTTGGTAAAAGCGAAACAAGCTCATCAAGTGATTCTTGTTGAATGCGAAAAATTTCTTCGGATGGATTAATGACTGTTTCGGTACGAATTTTCATATTTTATATATTCATTACTTCCTCAATAATACCAGCGGGATTTATTACACTAAGACCAGAAGAGTTCAGGGTTGCCGTGCGATTAATTATGTCAGCAATCTCGTTTTTTGAAAGATTAGGTCGAAGCTGCCAAGCTAAAGCAAAAATACCTGAGAGATATGGAACGGCCCAACTCATTCCCCCCTTACCATTATAAACATATTTATCTTCCCCTTTATAAGAAGCCATTGTTCGATAATCAGACGGAATGATCATACCAAACTTAGAATCAGAACTATTCAAAAAATCTTGAATTTTTTGTCTTAACTCTTCATCAGAAATATCTACGGTTTCTTTTGGTTGAAGCGCTCTTAATCTGCTGATGACTCCGTCAACATTTTTTGCCATTATCTGTTTAATCATCTCCGAATCAGTAAATATTTTCTCGTCTTTTTCTTTTAAAAACAGAGCGAGTTCATAATTATCTGGATTTTCTTTATCAACCGCCGCTCCGCCACCAATATAATCAACACCCGTTCTTTCACCAACATCAGAAACAACAATGCCCTCTTCTTCGGCCAACTTTATGGCGGCGATCCAACGATCAAGGCCTGGCTCTGGTTTTTGTTCCTGATAACCGATTGAGCAACTAACAATTCTAATTTTTCTATTTGGCGGTGCATCACGATTGAATTTTACTAAATCAAGCAGAGCATCCGCAAAATGATTAAAATTTCGTTCGCCAGATTTAACGGCCCGATAAACAACTTCAGCTTTTGGTGCAATCCCACAATTTTTACCAACCAATAAGCTGGTCACGGCCGGACCATGCATACTAATTCCCTCATCCACGCCAACACCAAATTCCTTATAATCAACAATTCGATCGGCATATTCCGAATGCGGAGTAAACTCGCCCCTTTTATCAGAAAGTGATTGATCAATAATGGCTACTACCACTCCTCGGCCATTAATTCCTTCTTCATGAATTTGTCTAATTCCCAGACCTGGATTTTGGCAACTCTTCAAAACTTCGGCCGGATTAAATCCTTCTGGAAGTTTGGCAACATCCGGCCATTTTGTTTCATCATCAAAATCACATTTTAATAATGTTTCGGTGGGTATTTTTGACAAATCTTCTTTTGATAAATCACGACCACACAAGTCAACATAGGCCTCGATTGGTATGCCATATTTTTTATACATCGATTCTATTTGCTCTGAAAATGGACCCATACCTATTTCGGCTCGTCGTTGATCAATATTGGCAATATCTTCAATTTCTCTTGGAATATGTTCACCATTTATTTGATTGAATTGTGTTCCGTAAAGTTGCGGCTGTCCGTTATTCACTCTTACTCGATCTGTTAAATAGGCTACTTTTTTAGCATCAATTTCTGACGAAGGTAAATTATGCAGAAGATCGAGGCAATGATATTGAAACTCTGGATCATGATCGGCATGTTGAACTAATAACCAGGCACTATTAAAACCCTGTAAACCGACCATTGAAATAGTCGGGAAACCGTATTCAGCAACAATTTCTTTCCTTCTTTCAAGATTATTAACATCAACTTGTTTGTCCCAAAAACTTTTATCATCTTCGTGTTTAGCCCGCATTATCTGATCAAGTTTATACATCTCTTGTAATTCAGAGACAAGTTCTGGATTTAATATTTTTTCTCGTTCTTCCATGCTTGTAAAAATAAGGGA
>CAZLLX010000096.1:0-1852 GCA_964560805.1 uncultured Candidatus Saccharibacteria bacterium
GTTTGCTTGGGGTGGATAAAGCGATTGTAACTTCTGGCGGGGTAGAATTAACCGAAGTTGATTTTAAAACCATGCGATCTAAATTATTTGAAAATTTATTTTTAGTTGGTGATATCCTTGATTTTGATCGCCCTTCTGGTGGTTTCTCGCTTCAAATCTGTTGGACAACGGGGTACGTGGCAGGGAAGAATGCATAGATTTTTAGAGCTATTTCTGCTATTATGACTCAAATGAAAGAGGTAATTACCGATCTAATAAAGACGGCTCTAAAAGAATTAAATATTGATCCAAGTGGAGTTAGTTTTAATCTGGAACACCCAGAGGTGCTTTCTCATGGTGATTATGCAAGTAATGTAGCCTTGGTGGCGGCTAAAATAGCCAAGAAAAATCCAGTTGAATTGGCTAAACAAATTGTTGAAGTTTTGAATAAAAATAAAGGTAAGGAAATTAGTAAAATTGAAACAGCCGGCCCCGGTTTTATTAATTTCAGTCTAGATAAAGAATTTTTCTCAGATTCTGTAAATAAAATTATTACTAACGATAAAACTTTTGGTCAAAATTTTCAAAATAAAGATAAGAATTTTTTGATTGAATATACTGATCCGAATCCTTTCAAACAATTTCATATTGGTCATTTAATGAGCAATGCCATCGGGGAGTCAGTTTCAAGATTGCTTAACGCAAGTGGGGCAAAAATAACTCGTGCTTGTTATTCGGGTGATGTTGGTTTGCATGTCGCCAAAGCAATTTGGGGTTATCGAAAATTAGATCAGTATTTGAATGAAAAAAAAGAGAAAGTTTTAGTCTATGATAATGAGCTTGAAATAGTTGATCATAAGGATGAAGTGGCCTTTTGGGGTATGGCTTATGCATTTGGTTCTTCCGAATATGAGAATGATGAAGGTTCAAAAAAAGAAATTGATCTATTGAACAAAGAAATTTTTGTTGGTATTTCGGCTGAAACAAAAAAGTTGTTTGAAGCAGGAAAAAAAGTTAGTGTTGAACATTTTAATGAAATATATAAAACACTTGATACTAAATTTGATAAACAATTCTTTGAGAGTGAAATGGTTAATCGCGGCCTAGAGATAGTTAAAAAGGGGTTAGAGGCCGGAATTTTTGAGCAAAGTGACGGGGCAATAATTTTCAAAGGTGAAAAATACGATGCAAAACTACATACCAGAGTTTTTATAAATTCACACGGCGTACCAACTTATGAAACAAAGGAGCTTGCCTTGAACGAAAAAAAGTTTGAATTATTCCCAAATACGGATTTGTCGATTATCGTAACAGCCAATGAACAGTCAGAATATTTTAAGGTCGTCTTAAAAGCATTAACTTTGATCGATCCAGAAATTGCTAAAAAAACCAAACATATTTCTCATGGTATGTTGCGTTTTGCTTCGGGCAAAATGTCTTCAAGAAAGGGGAATGTTATAACTGGTGAATCATTAATTGAAGATGTCCAAGAAAAAGTTCTAGAAAAAATTAAAGACCGAGATTTGCCACAATCAGACAAACAAGAAATTGCTGACATTGTTTCGGTTGGAGCAATTAAATATTCAATCCTTAAATCAGCCCCTGGCAGTGATATCATTTTCGATTTCGATAAATCGATTTCATTTGAAGGCGATTCTGGTCCATATCTTCAATACTCTTGCGTTAGGGCCGCGGCGATTTTGGAGAAGGCTAAGGTGGAAAATATCCCCACTTCGCCAAAGCTTCGCGGGGCAGCCGAGATTACTCAGCTGGAAAAACTTTTGTATCGTTTCCCAGAAGTGGTAGAGCGCGCTGGAATTGAATATGCACCACATTATTTGGCTTTGTATTTAACACAGTTGGCGAGCGAGTT
>CAZLLX010000097.1:0-1847 GCA_964560805.1 uncultured Candidatus Saccharibacteria bacterium
CAAGCGTGAGACAGGTTGGTCTCCTATCTACTGCAGGCGTTGATTCTTGAGTGGATCTGACTCTAGTACGAGAGGACCGAGTTGGACGAACCTCTGGTGTGTCGGCTGTCCTGCCAAGGGCACTGCCGAGTAGCTAAGTTCGGAACGGATAAATTCTGAAAGCATCTAAGAATGAAGCCGTCCGCAAGATAAGGAATCATTGAGACTCGTGAGAGATGATCACGTTGATAGGCTCTAGGTGTAAGGCGAGTAATCGTTTTAGCCGAGGAGTACTAATTAGTCGATTTCTATTAGGAAATTTAAAAATCCTTCTTGAAATATTTTTTCTTAGTTCGTTGTGTGAAATTAAAATTTCACAGTACTTTGAAATCTGAAAAACAAAGACGTGTTCTTTGTTCGGGGTTCCTGGGACCAGAGATGTACTAGGATGGGCCACGCGACCGTCCATCCAAAATATGTTCTCTGGTTTCCAGGAATCCAATCGAATACGCGGGTGTAGCTCAGTGGTAGAGCCCTGCTTTTGTTTGCTTGCTGTTCTCTGGAAGCATAACCGCCCCAGATAAAAGGCTTGCTTTGCAGGAGGTCACTGGTTCAAATCCAGTCACCCGCGGCCAATCATTTGATTGGCAATGCGTCTTTGTTTTTCAGATAAATTGAATATTTTGTTCTGGTGATTCGGCGCTATGGTCACACCTGTTCCCATTCCGAACACAGAAGTTAAGCGTAGTTGCGGCGATGATAGTCCGATGAGGGCGAAAGTAGCTAGTCGCCAGAACAAAGTATTTAATCAAAATAACATCCGAAAGGGTGTTTTTTTGTTTGTCTTTTATCTGTTATAATGTATTTATGACTTGGGCACAAAAACATCGTTTCTTTTATATTGGTGGTGCATTGGTTGTTTTTCTTTTGGTGGTTGTTCTGCCAACAGTCTTACATTTCAACAAACCACCAACCTGTTTTGATAAAAAACAAAATCAAAATGAATTAGGAGTAGATTGCGGTGGGGTTTGCTCACTACTTTGTACTAATCAGTATGTTCCACTAAATGTTTTATGGTCCAGATTTTCAAAGATAAACGATGGTGTCTATAACACTTTGGCCTATATTGAAAATTCTAATTTAAGTGCTGGTACCAAGGATTTACGCTACGTTTTTAAACTATATGGTTCTGATGGCTTTTTACTTAGTGAACGTTACGGCAAGGTTACCGTCCCTCCAAACAAGATTTTAGCAATTTTTGAACCCGATTTAACCACTGGTAAATATGCACCACAAAGAGTTGATTTTTCATTTATTAATAATCCTTCCTGGTTTAAACAGGGCAGTGAAGAGGCGAACATTACCACTAATCAAATTGTTTTGAGTCGTGAAGACAGCAGTCCAAGATTATCTGCGGTTATTACTAATAAGACAGTTAATCCGATTAAAAATATTGAAGCAGTAGGAATTGTTTATAATGCGGCAGGAAATACTTTGGCCTTTTCTCGAACAGTTGTTGATGTTTTGGGCGATAAAGAATCTAAAACCATTAATTTTAATTGGCCGACACCGTTTACCGAAACTGTTGCTCGATCAGAAATAATTTTGCGAGCTATAAAATAAGATGACCGAATTTGTTAGTCAGATTACGAGGAGTAAGTTATTTAATATTGATTGGCTTTTATTTTTCTCTGCTCTTTTAATTTCGATTATTGGTCTGGTGACTATGGGATCATTTGGCGAGGCGGGTCACTATTTTTCTAGGCAGATAATTTGGCTTTCAGTCTCGGTCATTATTTTCTTTATTTTGAGCCAATTTGATTATCGATTTCTTCGTCGGTCTGGTGTGGTTATCACCTTGTTTGCTT
>CAZLLX010000098.1:0-1812 GCA_964560805.1 uncultured Candidatus Saccharibacteria bacterium
CTTGCGAGACACGATTTTAAGTCGTGCGCGTATACCAGTTCCGCCATCCGGGCATATTCAATTGTTCCGAACTAAATCGGGAGGCGTAGGGCGGAATTGAACCGCCGCATAGAGATTTTGCAGATCTCTGCCTTACCACTTGGCTACTACGCCGTAACATCTATCTTAATTTTTTATTGTGATTTCGTCAATTCTTTGGCGATGCTTTTCACCCCGATCAATATCAAAATGAAAATAGGGCATTCGGCCGGCTTTTACTTTTTGCCCCATAAATTCTCGGAAGTCGCTTAATTGTCGGCGAGCAAATTCCAGGGCTGCCTCAGCTTTTTCATCGGGCAAAACCGTAAACAAGATGGTCGCTTCCTTGGCTTCATTAGAAAGTTTTACATCAGTCACGGTAATCAAAGAGGCACCGTTTGATTCACGTTGTAAAAATTCAGCCGCCCATTTTTTAATTTGATCAATTAATTTTTCGTCTCGAAAGGTTGTACTCATTGTTTTATTTGGTTACCATTTGAAAAACTTCTAATTTATCACCAGGGGCGGGAGCAATGGTTGATTGTAATAAACAACCAAATTCTACACCCGATCGCACTTCGCTGGTTTTTTCTTTCGCTTGCTGTAATTCACGAATTTTACCGCGTCCTACTTCAACGGCATTACGCATAATCTTTACTTCATCACCAACTTTGATTTCACCATCTTCTACTCGGGCGCCAATCACATTCTTGTCTTTCATTGCGCTAAAGAACTTAAGCACCTTGGCTTTGGCGGTGATTTCTTCCACCTGAATTTTTGGCGTTTTGTTTTGGGCAACTTCTACTAACCATTCGGTAAGTTTGTAAATGATATCAAAGATTTTTATTTCGGTGCCAAATTTTTCCGCCGCCGCTTTGGCTTTAGTATCGGCTTTCACATTAAAACCTAAAATAAAAGAATCGGGTTTACCCGCCAAAAGGTTCACATCATTTTCCGTAATATCACCGACACCGAAACTAACAATCTTTACTTTCATTCGATCGGTTTTGATTTTTTCTAGTTCATGTTCAATCCCTTCTATTGAGCCGGTTACTTCGGCTTTGATTACCACATTAATCATGCCAGTACTATTTTCTTCATCAGAATTTTCAGCCGCTGGAGTGCAAGTTTTGATTATTTTTGGTTCAACATAATTTCGGGTATATTCCAAAGCTTCTTCTTTAGTTTTGAAAGTTTTAAATTCCTGACCAACTTTTGGTAATTGATCAAAACCAATCAAACGGACTGGGGAAGAAAAAGTGGCTTCAGTAATTTTCTTGCCTAAAAAGTTTTCCATAATTCGGACTGGGGCAATAGCTTTGCCACAAGCCACAAATTGACCATTTTTAATCGTACCATTTTTAATAATCATTGAAGCCGAAATTCCTTTTTGTTTGTCCATGTTGGCTTCGATCACAATTCCTTCAGCTAATTTATCACTCTCACCCTTCAGGTCTTCAACTTCGGCTAACAGTAACATTAAATCCAATAAATCATTTACACCCTCACCGGTTTTAGCCGAGATTGGCACAAAGGGGATAGTGCCACCATAGTTTTCAAGATAAATTTCGTTTTCGGCCAAGTTAATTTTAGTTCGTTCTATGTCAGCACCGGGTTTATCGATTTTATTAATCGCTACAATGTAAGGAGTATTACTGTCCTTGATACATCTTAAAGCTTCAAGAGTTTGTTTTTTTACACCGTCTTCGGCGGAGACAACCAAGACAGCAATATCTGCCACATTGGCTCCGCGTTCACGAATTTTTGAAAATGATTCGTGGCCAGGGGTATCAA
>CAZLLX010000099.1:0-1805 GCA_964560805.1 uncultured Candidatus Saccharibacteria bacterium
AATCATTTACATCATCTTCATGAACAGGAATCACAAAATATGGTTGAATATTTTTCTTAGACTTTAAAATTAATTTTGGTTCACCATGTCTGACTTCAAGCCAATAGGATTCAAGAGTAATAAAAGGATGTAAGGTTTTGTTTATTTTTACACCCCGATTATTTATCGCGTATTTTACCATTTCCGGCTCGCGTATGGCGAAATAAACTAGAATGATTGCTGCAATAATAATCATTACACCGAATAATGAATTATTGAAAATAAAAGCTAGAACCGAAATACAAACAGTTATAATGCCAACAGCCCAAAACCAATCATTACTACGTTTGTAATGAAAATATTCTGGAGCTTCCCATGTTATTTCAAATGGATCCATAATTGCTGTTTAAATTATAACATAGCCAGAAAAAAATTAATAATGTAAAATGAGTCAATATGAAGACTGACAATTTTACATTTGTGATTATGGGTGCAACGGGGGATTTGGCTAAATTAAAACTGATTCCAGCTATTTATAATTTATTAAAGATTAACTCGGTAGCTAAAGTGGCTTTGTTTGGTGTGGCGCGGTCGGCGGTAACTATTCAGTCAATTCTTGATGAGGCCAAGAAGAATATTAAGAACGTAGACGAGGCTGTTTGGTATAAACTTTCAAACTCTGCTTATTATGAACCATTAGATTTCTCCAAGTCAGAAGATTTTGTGAATCTAAAAAACAAAATTGAGGCAGTTGAACAAAAAGATGGTCTGTCTAGAAACAGAGTATTTTATCTAGCCACTCTACCAGAACATTTTGAAGCCGCCACAATTAATTTAGCTAAATCTGGTTTGGTTGGTGATAAAACCAGGGGATTTGCCCGAGTATTATACGAAAAGCCGTTCGGACAAGACTTGGCTTCGGCAAAGAGAATAAACAGAACTATTAACAAGGTCTTTAAAGAAGAAAATGTTTACCGAGTAGATCATTACTTAGGTAAAGAATTGGTTGGCAATATCGCTTTACTTCGTTTTACTAATCGAATTTTAGAACCGCTTTGGAATAATAATCATATTGATTCAGTACAAATTATTCGTGATGAAAATTTTGGCATAAAAAATCGGGGAAATTATTTTGATAAATACGGTGCGGTTAAAGACATGTTGCAGAATCATATTTTGCAAATGCTTTCTTTGGTGGAGATGGAGTATCCAAAATTTATTGCTGGCGAATATTTGCGAGACGAAAAAGTAAAAGTCTTAAAGAAAACTAAAATTAAGGATTTGTTTGTGGCTCAATACGATGGTTATCTGAATGAAAGGGGGGTAGCTCCGGACTCCAGAACGGAAACTTTTTTTGCGGCGAAATTGGAAATCAATAATAAACGTTGGCGTGGTGTGCCGTTCTTTGTGCGCTCTGCCAAGGGAGTCAATAAAAAAGAAGCGGTTATTCATATTCGTTTCAAGCCGGTTGATTGTTTGCTTGCTAAAAGTTGTCCGTCGGACAGTAACTATCTAACAATCAGGATTGAACCAGAAGCCGGTTTTTCTTTTGAGTTGAATTCCAAAGCTTTACGTAAGGGTTTTGAAGTAGAAACCGTTAATATGGAATATTGCCATCATTGTGATCATGGTGAAAATACTCCAGAAGCGTATGAGATTTTGATTGAACAAGCAATTGCTGGAGAGCAATCAGTTTTTGTGCGAAATGATGAGGTTGAATTGGCCTGGAAAATTGTTGATGAAGTTAAAATTAAAGATTTGCCACTTTATAAATATCCGTTTGGCAGTTCTGGCCCCCAAGAACTAGCCGATTGGAATAAGAAAAA
>CAZLLX010000100.1:0-1796 GCA_964560805.1 uncultured Candidatus Saccharibacteria bacterium
AAATTAACTTTCACCTGCGAGAACATCTAAACATTTACAAGTATATCATAGTTCGCTTTATTCGTAAAGCTAAAGCAGGATAGCCAACCATTTTACCTATATTCTGAGCCAAACTTCGCATATAAGTACCACTGGTACATGTCACTTTTATGGTCAAAGTTGGCAAAGTCATTTCTGGGAACTTTTCCAAAGTTTGTTCCCACAAAACCCAGGACATATTTTGTCTAAAATTTCCTTTGACACTAAAAATTGATTCCAAGGTAAAATCCTTTAAATATTTTTTAGAGACCAGACCAAATCCGCCAAATTCTATTTTTTTGATTTGCACTTCATTCTCGGGCAAATCATCATCAGCAATTCCCTCTTCTTTAGCGATTTCAAACAGCGGTCGGCCCTTAACTGTTTTGGATGAGAAGCGCGGATATTTTTGTTTAAACTTTTTCTCTAAGGGTTTTAGCAATTTCTTAAATTTTGTTTTATTGTAGTCTCGAAAACAATTCATTGCACCAGTTTTTGTTTCTTCAATCAAACCCAGCACATCGCCAGTGTCAGTCGAGAAACCAAATAAAATTGTCAATTCATATTCTTTATCCAAAGCTAAATACTTTTCTTTCTTTTTACATTCGTCACCAATCAAAATCAAAAGCTCCCCGCTAGCCAGTGGATCTAATCTTCCCGCATAAGTCATTTTTACCTTCGCCAGCTCTGGCTTTTCGGTCCGAAATCGTTCTAGACATTCAAGTGGTGTTTCGCCTGGTTTTTTAATTACTCTAAAAACTTGGTCTTTTTTCATTTTTACTATACAATTATCAACATGTCAGATAATAACATAAAAAAGCTAAATACCGAGCCTTATAAGGGCGTGCGTGATTTTTACCCCGAAGAAATGGCTGTTCAGAATTATATTTTTGGTAAAATGCGCGGAGTTGTAGAAAGTTTTGGTTATACAGAATATAATGCCTCTGTTTTAGAACCAGCTGAACTTTATAAAGCCAAATCTGGTGAAGAAATTATTAATGAACAAACTTATACCTTTACTGATCGTGGCGAACGTGAAGTTACCTTGCGTCCAGAAATGACTCCGACAGTGGCAAGAATGGTAGCCGCCAAAAAACGTGAACTCACTTTCCCACTTCGCTGGTATTCAATTCCCAATCTTTTCCGTTATGAAAAACCGCAACGTGGTCGCTTACGCGAACATTGGCAATTGAACGTTGATATTTTTGGTATCAGTAATAATGAGGCAGAAATTGAAATAATTTCTATGGCCAGTGGTATTATGAAATCTTTTGGTTTGAAAGACGCGGATTTTGAAATTCGTTTAAACAGCCGAAAGATTATTAATTACATTTTGAATGATTTAATGTCTTTGGATGAAAGTATTGCCTACAAGGTATCAAAATTAATTGATAAGAAAGACAAAATTGAGAAAAAAGATTTTGATCAAGGTATCAGTGAATTAATTCCAGAGAAAACTAATGAATTTTTGACGTTAATTAATTCCAAAAACTTTGAAGAGTTTATCTCTCGCCTACCTCAAAATCAAGAAGTGTTAGACAAGATTACCGAAGTGCGTGAAGTAATGGCCCGCTTAGAAAAACTTGGTATAACAAATACGGTTTTTGATCAAACCTTAATGCGTGGTTTTGATTACTACACTGGAATTGTATTTGAGATATATGATAAAAACCCTAAAAACCCCCGAGTGGTTTTTGGTGGTGGCCGTTATGATGATTTACTTTCTATTTTCGGTGGTGACAAAGTCCCAGCCGTTGGCTTTGGTATGGGTGATGTGG
>CAZLLX010000101.1:0-1759 GCA_964560805.1 uncultured Candidatus Saccharibacteria bacterium
TCCAACTTGAAAATAGAGAAATTATTGAAGATTTTGTTGGAACAATTTTGAAAAATATTTATAAAATATAATTGTTAACATTTATTTAGTGCTGCTTAATCAAACTACAACAATAAAATAAAAGAGGAAATCTAATGAAATTAAGAAAAAGTTTAACTGAAGATGAACAAAGTTTTAAATTAACTTTTCAGAATGCATCCACACTAGATTGGAAAATTTCGGAATATGGTATAAAAAAAATGTTCAACAACTATTATGAAGCATCTAGGATTTATCCACACACAGCATATTTTGCAAAAGATAAACTAGGTAGATTTTACACAATGTATCTAAGAGTGTTACCAGGAAGAGGATGTTTTTTACAATTTGACAATGCTGATAAAACCTACGTTTCTGCTGAGACAGATAATATTGGTCAAGCTATCTCTATGATCAAAAAACATCTTGGTATAAATGAAGTAACAATATTTATAAACAAAACTCCATTTAAATTTTAAGGATATAAAATGAACATAAAAGAATTAAGACAAATGATTAGAGAAGAACTCGAAGGAACTATCAATCTTTCTAATGCAAATAAAGACAAGTGGAAAATAAACTGGGCATTAACACATAAAATGAAATGTGATATCAAACTCCCGCATGCGATATATAAAAACCTAAAAAACCCAGATTATCTATTAAGTATAATCGTTCACCAAAATGATACTGCAACAATTGAAATACTCAAGGTAACAGGCAAAAATTTAACAGAAACATTAGATAGTAAAAAATTCTCAAGTATGAAAGATTGTGTACTAGCTGCTCGTAAAATTACTAAACAAAACGTAGTTGAACTTGGAGTTAGAAAATGGGGATTTTATTTTTAGCAAACAAACAAAAGTTAAGACAGATAATCCAAGAAGAAATAAGCAAATTAAGAGAAGCAGCAAAACCTAGTTTAATGAACATCCAACTTGAAAATAGAGAAATTATTGAAGATTTTGTTGGAACAATTTTGAAAAAATCAAATGGGTATGTAAAGAACGATAAAGACGCAGCTTTACTATTAATCCAAATTTTGAAAAATATTTATAAAATATAAATAGAAAAAAATTATTTTTCTCTATTTATAAATAGAGAAAAATAAAATGGAACAAAATAGAAGTATAAGAAGTATTATCAGGGAAGAATTGAGCAAATATCAAGAGTTTTTTCAAAGTGCTCTTGATAAGTTTGGAGTAAAGTCTCCTAATGAGTTGTCAGATGAGAAGAAAAAAGAATTTTTTGACTATGTTGATAAAAATTACGATAGTAAAAAAGAGTTGAAAAATACTAGATTAAGAAAATTTTAAAACAAAGTAAAAACAATATAAATAAACCAAATAAAAATGGAGTGACCATGTTACACACAGAAGAAGATAAGAGCTATCAATCAGGTAAAAAGACGTACACAGTTTCATCAGAACTTAAAGCACTAGCTGAGAAAGTAGCTGAGAAACACATGATGAAATTTGGAGAAGCTAAGATTGCATATATTTTAGTTAGTCCTCATATTTCCAAAACAACTCCTGGAAAATGTAGCCGATCAAAAGATATGTACAAGATTTGGCTTGATGCGGATTATATCATTGAAATTTCTGAAAATTTGTGGAATCATCTAGATGACAACGCAAAAGAATTATTGATGGAACATGAACTAAGACATATTCACGTTACATATAATGAGAAAAAAGGTGAGTATAAAGAGGCATTAGATAACTATAAAGAGGCTTATAAG
>CAZLLX010000102.1:0-1725 GCA_964560805.1 uncultured Candidatus Saccharibacteria bacterium
GCGGGTATAGTTTAATGGTAAAACTGCAGTTTTCCAAACTGCTGTTGGGCGTTCGATTCGCCCTACCCGCACCAAGTAAATGAAAGTCTTATTTTTAGTTTTGGTTACAATCGCGGCATTTTTTGAAGGATTTGCTGATATTTTATTAAAGAAATGGTCGCTTGGTGTTCATAAAGGTTTTTACATGGCTGCTGGTTTGTTTGTCTATTTAATCAGCACAATCATTTGGGCCTACTCACTTAAATTTGAAGGTGTTTCTAAGGCGATTTCTGTTGTTATGGCACTTAATTTGTTATTTGTCGTTTTGGTGGGTGCATTCTATTTCAAAGAGCAATTAAGTTGGGTAAATATTCTAGGAATTGTATTAGTTGTTGTAAGTATTTTTCTAATTGAAAGATAATGTTTAATGATCAAAAGGTAATCTCTGGTTTTTCTGAAAGGAAAGATGGAACCATGCTTTTTGCCTTGAATAATAGGGAACAGGGTTTTGAAAATCAGTGTTCGTATTTTAAAATACTTGGTTTACAATCAGAATATAATTTTGTCAGACCTTTTATTTGTCATGGTAATCGAGTGGAAATCGTTAATAAAGATAATTTTTTTGATGATAAAGTAATTAGAAATACCGATGGTTTTGTGACCAAAGATAAGAAAATAGTTTTGACTGTAACCGCGGCGGACTGTTTACCGGTATATTTTTATGATGAAGTGGCCGGGGTAATTGGCTTGGCTCACGCTGGTTGGCGTGGGGTGGTTGGCGAGATTGTTATTAATACTGTAAAGAAGATGCAGGAACTTGGCAGTAAGCCTGAAAATATCAAAGTGTTTGTTGGACCTCATTTACAAAAACATCATTTTAACTTCAAAGCCGATATCTTGAATAACTTTTTAAAGTATAAAGATTTGGTGGAAGTGGTTGATGCCAAAAATTATCAAATTGCGCTTGGTGAAATTGTACAAAGACAACTTGAATCAGCTGGTGTTCAAAAAGAAAATATTAAAATAAGTTCAGAATGTACCTTCTGTAATTCTGAAAAATATTTTTCCTATCGTCGAGATAAATCTAATCCAGTGGAGGTGATGGTGGGGTGGGTGGTTTTGAAATAAATGAAGCCCGCCAAATCTCCATGTGGGGGATGGCGGGCTGGGCAAACTCATACATTATTTTCCTTGAGTTCAGCACGAATCCGTTTGGTGACTTCGTGGTGAACTGGAACGAGGACATGTTTGAGTAGGGCTTTGTACTGTTTATCTGGGATGGGTTTCCCAGAGCGTGTGGTATAGACCACAAAGCCGTGCCGGTTCTTTGGTGCTAAATGTGTGGTCATCATTTACTCCTTTCTTCTTATATAATATAGCTCTTAACTTGTTTGTGCAAGCTATCTGATTAATTTTCTTAAAATAATTTAATGATACTTAGGAAAAGTAAATAATCAAAAAAACCCCTTCGATAAACTCAGGGTTTTTTTGAAAGTGGGATCAAGTGAAATGATTATTTCACTGCATCCTTTAGGGCCTTAGCGGCGCGGAACTTTGGAACATTCATAGCTGGAACCTTTACGGTTTCACCAGTTCGTGGGTTTCGAGCATCGCGAGCGGCTCGGGCTTTTACAGAGAAAATACCCAAACCGGCAATTGAAACTTCTTCGCCTTTCTTAAGGGAAGCGACAATAGAATCAATTACTTTGTCTACTACTTGTTCAGCTTGTACCTTTGTAGTGTTTA
>CAZLLX010000103.1:0-1693 GCA_964560805.1 uncultured Candidatus Saccharibacteria bacterium
CAACCATCAACTGATCGAAACGGGATTATGGAGAAAAGGTGCCTGTACCTGCAAAAGCCAAGACAAGTTTGTCGTGGTGTGATTGCAAATAAGCCAACCGTTTTTAACAGCAATCCTTCCCAGGGCCACGTACTGCCCAGCCGTTGTGATTGTCCTTTCCCTCATTTCGTCAGTCCTCATTGAAGGATTAGATAACCGATACATTCGGCTTCGTTGAAGCACATCAGTCATTATTCGATTTTCAAACCCGGGTTCCGCCCGAATCCAATCCGCACCTTCTTTTTCAAGCTCAATCAGGTTTGGAATCACATCAGTCATCGGCATTGCCCTAAGACCTCGTGACCTAACCAGCTGATCAAGTCTTTCAATCGAAGCCCGGATTAATTCCGCCGACTGATTCCTTGTCGTTTCCACACCTTCATGGTCAGCCACCGCAAAGATGACCGTTGCACCAGGAATATAAGGAACGATTCCATCAAGAAAATCGGCATGGAATCGACCGACAGACGGAATACCGTCCGCGTCAAGACCGTAAAATGGACACACCGGGGCAATTATTTTTGTATGCCCCGAAAGTAACCACCGGCCAATTCCCTGCACCACCTTTCTAGCTTGTGAAGACTGCCCACACTTCGGAATCACTTGCTCCAAAATGCTAACACATTCTTCGGGAGCTCGTACTGAACCACTATGTGCGGATTCCTGCCTCAACGTTTTAAGCAAACCGTCAAGCCAAGGCTTTTGGTTATTTGCACTCATTTTTCTCTCCTGTTTAAAGAACATCTTACGGATATTTTGCCACCACAGCAAAAAATCCCGTCCTCCATACGCAAAATTAATTACGTATCAAGGACGAGATTTTCTCGTGGTGCCACCTCAATTTAAGACAAAAACAATCAAAATTATATTTGTCTCTCACTAGCTTTTTGCTTTTAAAGCCAACACTAGTTTTCTCTGTTACGGGAGGTCCCGGATTTCCACTTTCGCAGAAATCATCTTGTTTCACTAAAGAAACCTTTGACGGCCCAACCCCTTGTTTGTCCCAAGGGACCGCAAATAGATTTTATGGATGTTAAATACCCTCTATTCAGAAGTATACTAAAATATTGTTTGGTGTCAATATCCTTTTAATTGTGAGTTGGAATATTACTATGCTAAAATAAAAATATGATTTTAAATCCAGATGCAAAAAAAGTTTTGTGTTTTGGTGACTCTCTAACCTGGGGCCACTTTCATGGCGATTTTCGTTTTCCACTAAAAGATCGCTGGACCTATAAACTACAGGAATTATTAGGACAAGATTTTGACGTTATTGAAGAGGGATTATGTTCCCGTACTACAGCTATTGATGATCCAGGACGAGCTGACCGAAACGGCTTACCTTATTTTCGGGCCTGTTTTGAAACAAATGATTCAGTTGATTATTTAATCTATATGTTGGGTACGAATGATACTAAAACCAAATTCAATCATCCGCCAGAATTAATCAGCCAAGCAATTACTCAAAAAATTAATTGGGTAAAGTCTTATAATAAAGAAAATGGCGGGCAAACAAAAATTATTTTACTTGCTCCACCAAAAATTAATCTTAAACACCTTATAGCTACTTCAAAATTCGATGCCAGCTATAATGAAAAGTTTTTAAAATTAGCTGAAGATTTAAAAGTTATTAGTCAGGTCCATAACACAGATT
>CAZLLX010000104.1:0-1658 GCA_964560805.1 uncultured Candidatus Saccharibacteria bacterium
AGGTCATAGGGTATGCAAAAATTCATGAATTAAAAAGTAGACTTACAAATTCATCAATGGCACTTAAGATCCTGACAATTTACGGAGACAAGGAGGGAGAAAAAGCTGATATCTACGTCCCTGGTACTGACCATGAAATTAATGAAAATTATGTTAAAGTTGTATCAGACTTGTTTTAGTTTTAAAAAATAGTTAAATATTTATAATGGAATTAGAAAAAAAACCATCAAACGTTAAAAATGGTCAAATAATTTGGCAATATTGGCTTGTCGTTAAAAAACATCCTTGGTTGTTTTTTACACCTTTTGTTATCTTCTTAATTCACTACACTGTTTCAGTATTTGTACCGCTTTACTATAAAGATTTCTTTGATATTGTTAGTGGTCCTGAAAACAAGGAGGGTGTAGCCAAAGCTCTGATTGTCATTGTTACTACAGTATTGATCATCAAACTGGTTAATTGGTTACTCTGGCGAGTTGGCGTAATCATCTGGAATATAATGGAGGCCAGAATTATTGCAAAATTAAAGCAAATATCATTTGAATACATTATTGATCATTCTTATGGTTTTTTTGCTAACAGTTTTACTGGTGGTTTGGTTCAAAAAATTAATCGTTTCAGTCGATCATTTGAAACACTGTGTGATACTTTTGCTTTTAACACGCTTTCGCTGATTGTTAGTATAGTTGGTTCACTACTTGTAACATTCTTCATTTCAAAAGTTGTTTTTGTTGTTTTATCTTTATGGGTTTTCTTTTTTATATTTTTCAACTTACTTTACTCAAAGTGGAAATTAAAGTACGACATTGCTGCCTCAGAAGCTGATTCTAAAACTACTGGTGCTTTGTCTGACGCTATGACTAACAACAGCTCAATATCATTGTTTGTTGGACAAGAATTTGAAATCAAAAAATTTAAGGGCGTGTCAGATACACAGGCTAAAAAAATGTGGCTGTCTTGGACACTATCTGATGTAATTGATGCTGTTCAAAGTTTCTTGATTATTTTGGTTGAGTTTTTTGTTTTCTATTTTGCAATAAAATATTGGTCAAAGGGGATTATAACGGTGGGAGTTTTTGTCTTGGCTCAAACATACATTATAAACTTATCCCAAAATCTTTGGAGTTTAAGCCGAGCAATCAGACAATTTTATCAAGCCTTAGCCGACGCCAAGGAAATGGTAGAAATATTACAAACTCCTTATGAAATAAAAGATATTCCAACCGCTACCAATCTCAACATAACTAAGGGAGAAATTTCCTTTAAGAATGCAAGTTTTAATTTTAATCAGACACGTGAAGTCTTGAGTGACTTAAATTTTACCATTAAAGCTGGAGAAAAAGTGGCTTTGGTGGGTGCTTCTGGTGCGGGTAAAACTACCCTGATTCGATTGATAATGCGGTTGTATGAACTAACCAAAGGCCGAATTGAGATCGATGGACAGGAAATCCACACCGTGACTCAAAACAGTCTACGCCATAATATTAGCTTGGTGCCTCAGGATCCGATTTTATTTCATCGAAGCTTGATGGAAAATATTCGTTATGGTCGCCGTGACGCAACAGATGAAGAAGTAATCCAAGCTGCAAAATTGGCTCATTGTGATGAATTTATTGATAGTCTGCCTTTAAAATACGAAACTTTGGTGGGTGAGCGCG
>CAZLLX010000105.1:0-1651 GCA_964560805.1 uncultured Candidatus Saccharibacteria bacterium
ATCAAAAGGATTTAATCTTACCTAATTTGCTTCGCCTAATTGAACCGAAAAAAGGGGATCAGATTTTGGATGTGGCTTGTGGTCAAGGATTCTTTTCTCGGGCATTGGCTGAAAAGGGTGCTAGTGTTTTGGGAGCTGATATTTCACCTGAACTGATTAAATTTGCTCAATCCAAAGCTGGTGCAAATGAAAAATATTTTGTTATTCCTGCCGATAAAATGGCGGATGAAATTCCTTCTAATAAATTTGATAAAGCCCTAATAGTCTTGGCTTTGCAAAATATTGAAAATCTAAATAGGGCCATAATGCAAATCTCACGGGCTCTTAAACTTGGCGGTAAACTTTTTATTGTTTTAAATCATCCTGCGTTTCGTAATCCTAAGAAGGCAGACTGGGGTTTTGATGAGAAAAATAAAATACAATATCGTCGGGTTGATGAATATTTGTCTGAATCAAAAATAGAAATTGATATGAATCCAGGTGAAAAAGATAATGGTAAAAAAGAAAAAACTGTATCTTTCCATCGACCACTTCAAGTGTATGCTAAGGCGCTAGTAAAGAATGGATTTTTGATTGGTCGGATAGAGGAATGGAATTCTCATAAAAAGAGTGAAGCTGGTCCCCGCCAAAAGGCCGAAGACAAAGCCCGCAAAGAGATACCTCTTTTCATGATGATTGAGGCTATAAAAGTTTAATTAAAATAAGGCTAAGTAAAATTGACAAACCAGACAAATTTCATTAATCTAGTTAATAGATAAGTTATGTTTGACAAGGTGTCTAAAATACAACCTTAAAAAAGGGAGGATTGATATGAACTCGTGTTTTACAGAGGTAGCATCTTTTAGTTTTGTGGTCCCAGCAAATTATGTGCACAAAGAATTTTTGGAGTCATTTCTTGAGCATCATAGAAATGCTTTAGGATGGTTTCATAGATCAATCAAGCAGGAGAATTTTTCCACGGTCACATCAGTCCTGGTACCTAATCAAAAAATTAGAGTGAGGGTGTTAGCCCCTAAGGAGGTTGTGTTACCAGAAGACTGTCTGGCCTACCTAATCAATGAGAAGGCTCTGTTGGTCGGTATTCAGGGTTTAGCCTTGGCCTATCAAGAGGGCAACCTCTCATTACCTAGGGAAGCTTGGCACCTGTCTTTTGATCGAAAGGAAGTTCTTTTTGATTATGTCGGACCCAGAGTGCCATATATCTATATACATCCAGCAGGCCAATTTGATTTTGATCTGCTTCCGTTTAAAGATGGTTGTGCGCCTGGTCAGACACTTCTGTGCTTCACATAGTTTCATCGGCCCCGTTTTTCGACAGTATCGAATAACGGGGCAGATCTTTATTTGTAGGTATACAACCGCCCCGACTATCAGAATAGTCACCCCTCCCTGTCCGAAATGCTTAGGCAGGCGGGCTTAACCAAGGAGGGGATTTGGTGGAATTCTACTAAGAAGTAGAACCTTTATTTTCGCTTGACTTCTTTTGAGCCTTGAGTATAATGGACATCACTGTTTGATTATCGCTTTATGGCGATTTTTAAATGGTAAATGTACTTTGAAATTTGGAAAATAAGAGACGTAATTATATTGAGCACATCAAGTGCTCTGGTAAGTACGTGCAAGTTTTAACACATAACTTTGTTAAATGATT
>CAZLLX010000106.1:0-1633 GCA_964560805.1 uncultured Candidatus Saccharibacteria bacterium
ATCAACTGTTCGGGTAAACCTTCATCTTGATCGAGAACTTGATCAAAATGTCCGTGAATTCTGCGTTTTGTCTAATCCGAGATTGGAATTAAAAGAATTTTTTGAGTTAGCGGCTAGGCACTTTTTGGACACCCAGAAAAAATTAGGTTTGAGTGCAAATGCACCCGTTAATAATTTAATAAACTCTTTATCTAAAACTAAACCATCTATTATTAATCTTTATTTGGCATACAATTCAATTTTTAACACAGAAACCAAGTGGAAAACTTCGGACGATAAAGTGGGTGAAATTTTTAATAATGCTGACATTCGTCTGGTTGAAATTGGAATTATTCAAACCCAGGGCGAACTTTATCAGCAGCTTGAAAACGGAAAATATGCCAAAAAGGATCCGAGCAAGATCATCAATGCCTTTTCATATTACCGGCAAAAGATCGAATCAAATATTGAATTCTTTGAGGGTAACGAGCAGATGATTGCTTATCTCCTGGAATCATCCAGAACTAAACATAAAAAATGGACCGGAAAAGATATTGACCTAAATTTCTTACAAAATGAAAATTGATAAACGAAGAAAGCAAACCTTGATCATCGAAGGTGAAAGCTCAAAACTGAAAACTCAAGGATTATCCATCGGCAGAAAAATCCAGGCTGAGATATTAAGAACAAACGGAACTAACCCGGTTGACCTCATCGAGGCGGAAACAGACTCTTCTTTTGAAACCGATTTTGACATAATTCTAAACAAATACCGCTAATCCACATTGCTTTTTGGTATATTAGCTCTTTTACAGTCTTTATGCTGATGCCAAAAGCATCCGTGAATAAAAATAACAGTTTTATATTTGGGCAATACAATATCAGGCTTTCCCGGCAAATCTTTTACATTCTTTCTAAATCTAAATCCTAAACGGTGAAGTATGGAGCGGACGTATTTTTCCGGCTTAGTGTCTTTACTGGAAATGGAAGCCATATTTCGGCTTCGCTTTTCAGGTGTAATATGGTCAGTCATTTTTACAAAATTTAGAAAACCGCTATACTAACTTTATCTTAATTTCCCTATAAATTTAATGAGCAAAACAGGAAATACAACCGAAATTGTTAGTAGTAATGCGACTGAAATATTAGAGCTTAATAATAAAAAAGCTTTACTAACTCATTATTTGCATAACTATTCTAATGGAGTTTCTACGCATTATAAAAAGTTTGCAGCAGCTTATTTGAAAGAATTAGATACTGAGGGTTTATCTAATAATGATTTAATTGTAAAGAAATTGTTATCGGAACTTGATAAAGTTCCATTCCCTACTCCTAATGACTACAGTTTTACATTTATAGATTTATTCGCAGGAGTCGGCGGATTCAGATTAGCTTTGCAGGAATTAGGCGGAAAGTGTGTTTATACAAGTGAGTGGAGTAAAGAATCTCAAATAACCTATGAGAAAAATTTCGGTGAAGTTCCTTTTGGCGACATAACTCAGCAGACAATTAAAAATTATATACCTAAGAAATTCGATGTATTATGTGCAGGCTTTCCCTGTCAAGCATTTTCCATTGCCGGAGAAAGAAAAGGCTTTTCGGACACAAGAGGCACATTGTTTTTTGATATAGAGCAAATAATTAAAAAGCATCA
>CAZLLX010000107.1:0-1623 GCA_964560805.1 uncultured Candidatus Saccharibacteria bacterium
AGTCTCCGATAATTTCCCCTACTTTATAGGTTCCATCTCCCATTGGATTAATTATAATATCTCCAATCTGAATAGTTGCTCTAAAACGATAGATTGCCCCAATACCAGGCCCTGCTGATGCATTAGAAACCCCTTTATGGAACTCAAAGTAAATATCTCTTATTTTTTCTCTTAATTTTGGATCATCGATATTTAATTGTGATAAATCAGGCATTCCATAATGAACCCCAACAAAACCATTTTCTACAGCTGTAATTGCATGTGCGTTTTGTGCGCCTTGGTGAATTTTGTAATATCGCATATATAAATTTTGTTAATTTAAGAAATCAGTAAGTAATGACCAGTTATTTTTATACATATCAGCAAAAGATGCGTCTTCTTTATCGGGTTTAAAATTTCTTAAAGAAGAATCTTTTCTCTGTACCCCACTTTTACCAACACCACTTAGCCATTTTTTATGTTTCTGTTGTTGATATTTTGCAAAAACATCAGCCGGAATAATATAATACTCGGGCAGATTTTTCTTATCTTCCAAGTTAACAAAAATAAAGTAGTGGTTTTTTATTACGGTTTCTTTTTCGACCTTATCACTCAATATCCACCCCTGCTTATTTCTTTCGGATCGAGTTTTTACTTGAATATTTAAACTTACTCCCGTCTCAAAATTTGTAGCAATAACATCCACTAAAGGGGTGTTTTTTAATGTAAGTGTTGCAATAAAACCTCTTCGTGACAATTCTGCGGCCACAAAGAATTCTCCCGTTGCTCCGGTAATATTATAATCAATCTTTTTTTCCATAAAATAATTATACCAAAATAGTCCTAAAAGGGCTATTTACCATTCAAATATATCTACAATCGCTTCAATTGCGTTTTTTACTCGGTCAATAATACCTTTTCGTTCTAAAATTTTTGGTGCAACAGGCAATGTATCAATAATTTTTTGTCCGTGCGGTAATCGTCCAGTATATAGATATTCACTCACTAATGTTTCAAGTTTTTCAAGCGGGATATTTTCTGCTTGTGAAATATTTTTGATTTGTTCTGCTTTTTCTGAGTTCCAAAAATCATTCAATGCTTGCTCAACATGTTCACTAGTTGTAAGTTTCGGTAAGTTTTCTTCGATAAATTTCTTGATGAGTTCTTTCTTCTTGCGAAGCTTAATATCTCGATCAAAAATCTTGAGAATTTCTTCTGTTTTCTTTTCTCGCAAAGTGTCTGAAGTAATATCTTTAAGTCCTGCAATCAAACGAATAATATAATCAAAATTAATCAAATCTCGCACTGTCAGTTCCAATTCAAAATCAATTTGATCCAAAATAGATTCTGCAGTATTTTCACTTTTCTTACGCTCTTCGTAAACATCCAAATACTTACTTTGATAATCATAGAATTCTTGTTCAGAAATCGCAAAATCATTCCAAGTAAACTCTGCACATGTTTCAAGCGATGATTTGATGCGGAGTAAATCTCTAAAAGTTTTTACAAATTCTGCTTTTAATTCTTCACTTTGTAAATTATCAATATCAGCAAGTGTTGGTACCTGTTCTCGAAGCTCGAATATTTTTACCTCAAACTCTTTCTTTTGCTCTTCGTATGGTTTTTTAAATACCACTTCTTTTG
>CAZLLX010000108.1:0-1605 GCA_964560805.1 uncultured Candidatus Saccharibacteria bacterium
ATTCAACTTTTGGCAATGACGTGGCCTTTCCGGTGGTAAATATTGAAACTACTTTAGCCAAAGAAATTTCTAAGGCTGGTTTGACCCAAGCCCATATCGCCGAGACCGAAAAATTCCCTCACGCGACTTATTTCTTAAATGGTGGAGTCGAGAAACCATATGAAGGTGAAGAACATATTTTACTTGATAGCCGAAAGGATGTTGCAACTCACGATTTAGCACCAGAAATGCGAGCGGAAGCAATCGCTGACAAAGCGGTGGAGCAAATTAAAAAAGGCACAAATTTTATTTTTATTAATTTTGCCAATCCTGATATGGTCGGTCATACCGCCAACGTGCCCGCTATCGTCACCGCGGTTGAAACGGTTGATCGCGAACTCGGTAAAGTTTTGAAAGCTTTACACGAACGTGGAGGACAAGCCTTTGTCACCGCCGATCATGGTAACGCCGAGGTAAACTTTGACAAAGAAAAAGGCGTAAAACATACTTCACACACTATCAACCCCGTACCAGCTATTTTGACTAATCAAGAGCAAGCTTTGAAATCTGGTGGCACCTTGGTAGATATTACTCCAACTGTTTTAGAAATTTTGGGTATAAAACAACCCGCTTCAATGACCGGTAAATCACTTTTGAAATAGGGGTAAATTGTGCTATTATGGCAGGGTAATAATTAATTACTTAATGCTATGATAAAGTCTATTATTAAATTTTTCGATAAGCTTGAGGATAAAGTTCGAGCCAGACTAAGCCATCGTTCCGTGCTTTATGCCTTTTTAGGTGGGGTTTCTACTGTCTTGTTTTGGCGAGGAATTTGGCACACTGGCGATATTTTGATGAACCTTGGTGGTATTTGGGGCTGGATTTTCTATGAACCAATTACCATTGTATGGACTTCAATTATTCTACTTATGACTGGCTTGTTTGTTTCAAACTTTATCGGAGAAAGAATTGTGATTTCAGGTTTGAAGAAGGAAAAGAAAGTAACCGATAAAACTGAAGAAGAAGTTAAAAGAGAAGATGATCGAATCGCCAATCTGAATGCCAAGATTAATGCTTTAACTCATGATATGGCAGAAATAAAAGATGAATTGGCTAAAAAATAAAAAAATTGTAATTACGCATGATGGTAATTTTCATCCCGACGATGTTTTTGCTGTCGCGACTATTTCTTTATTGAATAAAGGAAAAATTAAAGTAATACGCAGTCGAGATTATAGTTTGTATGAAAAGGCGGATTATGTTTTAGATACTGGTGATGTTTATGATCCGGTAAACGATCGATTTGATCATCATCAAGAGGGCGGAGCTGGTAAACGTGATAATGGAATTCTTTACTCCACTTTTGGATTGGTTTGGCAGAAATATGGCGAACAGCTTTGTGGTTCAAAAAATATTGCGAAAATTATTGATAATGAGCTTGTAGAAGTAATTGATGCTGATGATTGTGGCTTTGAATTGTGCGATGCTCGTTTGAAGGATGTAAGATTGTTTCCAATGGTGGATGTAATCTATGCTTATTCACCGACCTGGAAAGAAGATGATTCCAGGATTTATGATTTGTTTATGGGGCGGGTAGAGTTTGCAAAAGCATTACTAGCTCGT
>CAZLLX010000109.1:0-1591 GCA_964560805.1 uncultured Candidatus Saccharibacteria bacterium
CTGATAGAGATTAATAGAATAGAAAAACCAAAAATACTAAAAGAAATCTTAAATACACGCAATTTTTCTACAGAATTTTGGGAAAGAAAAAATTTACCCGAGCAATTTGATTTTAGTACAATTGAGGATGATGAGATATGCTTTATAGTCTGGGATTACCAAGAAGACAATTATGTATCTATTCCTGTAGAACACATCATTAACTCAAATTGGAGAGACTTATTAAGAGAAGAATTTATTGCCCAGAAAATTGCCAAAGAAGAAAAAGCAAGAAAAGACCAAGAAGACATAGAGCACATGTGGAAAACTAAAGAAATTGAAACATACAAAAGGTTAAAAGCTATCTACGGTGATCAGGATGTTTGAAGTACCGTACATTATGGGTGGCAGTTGGTTTAGTGCTGGGGAAAGCAACGCAAGGCAAACCTTCAAGATCAATATTATAAACAAACAGCCTAACCCCAACACACATAAGATTTTTGAGGATTTAAAACATCATTTTAACCACAACGAACACTTCAGTGTTAATATCGGTGAAGATTGTAATTACCAAATTGTGATTCTTGACGAGAACACAATAGAAGGCGACAAATATTCCAAGAATTACACAGATTTTCACTCCCTAGAGAAAAGAATTCAATCTATGTTTTATTACCATTTAATGAATTTGGCAATCAAATATATTGAATTGCAGCAGGAGCACAAAAATAATGATTAAATTTGAACCGAAAGTTGGAGCTATGGCAAGATGGAAATTTACCCCTCCTTGGTGGACATGGGAAATAAAAGAATACAGACCGATACTTTTTGGATTTGCTTTCATCTATATGGTAGGTCCAGATGGACAAAAAATGAAAGGAATTACAAGAAACAAAGATTTAGCAAAACCAAACTCGTTGTTTCCAGACGATCCACCGGGGTGGGTAGTTTTGGCGGATGAAACGGCGGAGGAATAGATTAAATGAAAAATAATCAAATAGATGAATTTATCCCTGAAAATTTTGATGAAGCCGTGGACTTTCTAGCAAAAGAATTCAAAAAAATAAATGCATCTCCAAGCCAACCAGGATGGCATCATTCTGGGGGAATGAATTTAAGAAACGGCTGGGGATTATGGGGAAATTCCACGCCAATTGCTAAATGGTTTACTGAACACCAATTATATCATGGAGATGACCGAAGTGGTATTTTGGCTGATGCTGTTAAAGCAAAATTAAATGGATTAGATTTTGACGTATTTGAAAGAATACAATATTATCAAAATTGGTGGTTAAATACATATGGTGAAAAATGTTCTTTAGAAAATATGAAAAAAGATTTTTTTGAAAGCTTAAAATAAACAGTTTGCGACGTGCCCCAGCAATGGGAAGCAACCATCAATAAAGGATCTTTGGGAGGCACCCAAAAACAAACCGATGGTGAAGCACGGGCCAGACTCCAGCTATGAGTTAGCCGCATAGAGGGCGGGAGTCAAAATAGGCCCCGTGGCGACAATGGAGTTATTGTAGGACGACAAATCCGAACCAGAGTCAGACGGGGCCACGAAAATTATTAAAAACAAAAAAAAGGGAACAAAAAATCTAAAAGAGAA
>CAZLLX010000110.1:0-1571 GCA_964560805.1 uncultured Candidatus Saccharibacteria bacterium
AGAAAATTCCGCGGCTAGCCCAAACAGTTGCCCAGCAGGTTTTGGTGGTTGGGACAACGGAAGCTTAAATTATTTGGTGGGTAGTGGACAGTAAAGTTATAGGTTGGCAAATAGGCTTATTTTTATGGTTTTTTACGAGGTATTTTAAAAATAAATAAATTTGTAGTATTTTCTAATTCAACAATGATACCCCAATCGGCGATTTTTGACTTTTTGTAGCCGCCATGATGAAATTAATGTTTAGCGGAAACTTTTAAATAATTTTAACTTTTCTTGTTGTACTTCTTCGGCGGCTTGAGTATCGGTTTGCTTGGTTGCGACAGACTCTAGTAGTTCCATGGTTTGTGTCGGCTTTAGATACTGACCTGGATTTTCCAGAGATTTAAACTTTTCGTAGGGCGTTAAGTAAGTATCATATTTCTTTTTAATTTTACCTTTAGAAGAAACTGTGTCCGTGGAAAAACCACAAGGCCGGTGAAAGTTTAGATAAACATTTAAAAATGTTTTGTAGAAAGCATTTATCGGTTCTGCAAATTTTCCTGGGATGTAATTGCGGCCCATCCACTTTCGAATTACTGCCCCATTTTTACCTTCTACCAACGCATTATCATTGGTTCGTCTACTACGTGACTTACTCTGTTCGATAAGCAAGGAATTTAAAAGCTTGGCCACTAATCTGTTAATAAACTCGCTTCCATTATCACTGTGAAATTCTTTAATCACAAAGGGGAATTGTTTTAAACAGCCTTCCAGCACAGGAATTAAAAAACTCTCTGAAATCTTTTCCGCGCAGCCCACTATTTGCCACTGGGTAACCTCATCGACAAAGTTAATATGATATACACCCTTTATCTCTCCTAAATCCCCCTGGTGCACGGAATCTACCCTTAAAAAGCCTGGTTTTCCTTCTGTGCATGGTTTTCTCCTAATACCAATATTAGCATTAACAGCTTGGGTGTGACTAAAGGTCTTACTTTTAGATTGGTATTGTCTTTTTACTCTTAAATTGTAAAGGTGTGCTATGGAAATTTTTGCCAACCTTTCATAAGCCTTGTCCTTAAATACTTCAAAGGCTCTGACAAAAAGATTTTTGGTTGCTGGTCCCGAAAGCCTGTTATGGGCATTATCGGTTTTAACCAGCAAAGCAATATCTTCAGGAGTATAAAGGGTTTTAAATCTTCGGCCTAAAGATTTATGTTTAACTAGTGTGCCGGCTTTCCTTCTTCTTTTAATCAATCGTTTTAAGTGAACTTTGGAATAGCCGGTGGTTTGCAATAAATATTTTTTAATTATTGTTCGCTCACTGTCGGGTAGTCGGAAATAACGAAATTTTGTTAATATGTCATTTATCCATTGATAAGTGTTTTGCTGCACACTGTTAATTACTGCGACCTTTGAAAATTCTTGTAGTTGAGTTATGCTCACCATAGGTGAGCTGCTGTGATTTGAGCCTTGCATAAATTAGTCCTTATGCCATCATGGCGGCTCACAACCATGATAGCAAATATACTGAAATTAACTTTGCATAGATGGCTAAATTAACACAGGGGTATCATCTGGCATAAGGCACT
>CAZLLX010000111.1:0-1544 GCA_964560805.1 uncultured Candidatus Saccharibacteria bacterium
TGCCATTACACATTTGGATTTTTCAGCGCGCTTACAAACTGTTAACAAAAATACGAATATCCGTTATTGTCAACTATTAAGTGCATTCAAAACACTAACGGGGTACGGAATAGTGGTTAACACGAGTTTTAATTTTAGGCGTGAACCAATTGTATGCCCACCGAAAGATGCTTACCGCTGTTTCATGCGTACCGAGATGAATATACTGGTTATTAATAATTATTTATTTACTAAAAAATCCCAGCCGGTCTGGAATGAAAAACAGCAATGGAAGGAGGAATATGTCCTCGATTAATGAACAAAATTCTACTCCCGAGCTCCCGTCGCGACGCCTTACCTGGTTTGAACAAAATCCTAAAAAAACTATTTTAGGAATCTTGGTATTATTGGCCGCAGTTTTTGACCTAGTTCTCGGTACTATATTTTTACCCAGTAGTGCTATAGAACCGAGTTATTATTATCACCACGGGTTAAAGAGTAATTATAAGGGGCGAATAGATTGGGGTGGGCAAAAAAATTATATGTATACCGACTCACTGGGCTTTAAATACTCTTCTCGGCACCAAATTTCGCTGGATTCCGAAAAGCGTCGGATCCTTGTGATAGGGGATTCTTTTGTGGAAGGTGTAGGAGTTCCCTACAATAAAACTTTTGTTGGATTGGTTTCTAACCACGTGGATTCAAATAAATTTGAAGTGATAAACGCGGGTACTACCTCATTTAGTCCCAAACTTTATTATCTACGTACCAAATACTTACTCGATGTAAAGGGATTGCATTTTAATGATTTGTATGTTTTTATTGATATTTCTGATATTGAAGATGAAATTACTTATAAATCATACAAATCACTTACCGTACCTGACAAAGAATATGTAATAAAGGTGACCGATGCCTGGTTGAAATCTCATTCAGCTGCATATGCTTATGCATTAAGAAAGAAATTATTGTACGCTATATATTCTCAAAGTTCTTCTGATGCAATTCCTGGCTTTTCACCTGGTTATTACGAAGAGCGGTCGTTATGGACAATTGATGATAATGTTTATCAAAAATGGGGTGCGGAAGGGGTGGCTTTGGCTTTGGAAAATATGGAAAAATTATACCAACTTGCTCGTGAGCATGCTATCACTTTACATATTGCTGTTTATCCTTGGCCAATGCAAATACAAAAAAATGATCTCCATTCAAGACAGGTTAAAATTTGGCAGAAGTTTTCTGAGGAAAGGGGTTTGGATTTTATTAACTATTTTCCCGATTTTATTGATAAAAACAAGCAAGCAAATGATATTATACAAAAATACTTTATACCGGGCGATGTTCATTGGAATGAAGTTGGGCATGAGGTAGTGGCTGAGAAATTAATAGCCAATATAAACAAGAAATAAACATAAGTAAAGGCCATTTACTTATTGAGTTTTTGCAGAGGAAAAACATTAAAGTAGAATAGGTATATTTAATTTAAAACCCCCTCGCGGAGCGAGGGGGTTTTGGTATATATAAATTTATTTGGGGATTCTTAGGGTTTCCCCTGGTTTAAGGGT
>CAZLLX010000112.1:0-1510 GCA_964560805.1 uncultured Candidatus Saccharibacteria bacterium
AATCATATTGCCGAAAATTATGGGCCCGAACCGCTGGAAAAAGATTTTACCTTAAAAATATTTGAAGAGATGCTAAAACGTTTTCCAAACCGTACAATTAAGCAGGTTCTGCTAGACCAAACATTAATTGCTGGTATCGGAAACATTTATGCCGATGAAGCTTGTTTTTTAAGTGGTGTAATGCCAAATCGACCGATAAAAAAACTAAACGACACAGAAAAAACAAAGTTACATAAAAATATTATTGGTGTTTTAAAACTATCAATCAGCAAAAAAGGTACCTCTTCAAAAAATTACCGCCGCAGTAATGGCGAAGTGGGTGGTTTTATGCCCTATCTAAATGTGTACGGCCGAGCTAATCAAAAATGTAAAGAGTGCGGTACTCTAATTTGCAAAATGAAACACGCCGGGCGAGGAACTCATTTTTGTAAGGGGTGTCAGAGATAGTTCTAATATTATTTCCTTTTTTGTAGATTAAGATTCTTGATTCTTAAACTAATCAACAAATAATTTCTTTGATTGATAGATAGTCGATCAAAATTATCCCTGAGATATTCCTCAACCTTAACAATCCCAATCGGGCTATCAACAACATTTGTAACCCCAAGAACCTCATTCATCTCGTCGTCAGACAATGCGGCTATCGCCCTATCTAAGTCTTGCTGTAACTCTTCCCAAGAGGACGTCTCTGGAGGTATTTCTCTTAAATTCATATTTAGATTATACCAAGGCTTATCCTGATTGTAAATAATTAAATATTTAATATACGAAACATCGCCACGCCAAAAGCCACAGAGACGTTGAGTGATTCTTTTTCGCCCCTCATTGGAATCTCGGCAATGTCATCGGCTAGTTTTAACAATGAAGCAGACAAACCCTCAACTTCGGTTCCAACCACAAACGCTACTCTCTCCCCTTTTTTAATTTTTATTTTTTTATAATCAACTGATTTGTCTGATTGCTCGATCATAATAATTCGGCAACCCTCTTTTTTTAGTTTCTTGATAGCAGTAATTGTTGCTGGTGAGTATTCCCAAGCAATAGTTTTTTCGGCTCCCAAAGCCACCTTAGCAATCTCATCCTTTTCTCGTCCGAATCGATCCACTGGCGACGGAGTTGTGCCACACAAAACAATTTTATTTACCCCCAAAGCATCCGAGGTACGAAAAATCGAGCCTACATTAAAGGTGCTACGGATATTATCAAGAACCACGATTATTTCCCCCTTGGTTTTGGTCATAAATTCATTCTATATGTTATAATTCTCTTATGTCAACAACATTTAATCTTTTTCCTGATTTATTATCATTTGCAATTTTGGCCCCAATTATTTTGCGAGTCGTGGCCGGTTTAATCTTTGTAAACATCGGTTCACTTAAATTAAATAAAGAGAAAGTGTCTTGGATCAAATCTTTCAAACTTTTGGGTCTTGAACCAGCGGGTTTCTTTGTGGGTCTACTTGGTATTATTGAAACCGTCGGCGGTGTACTCTTGATTGCCGGAGCTTACA